>CAIRDL010000916.1 GCA_903877345.1 uncultured Oscillochloris sp.
CTCGACCATCTGCTCGTGCTAACGGCGGTCGGGCTGGTGTGGCGCTGCCTGCCTGCACCATTGCCGACGGTTGAAGGCCAAACCGCGCCGCGTTCCGGCGGTGCTTTTTGGTCAAATGTCGGACTAGCGCTGGCGGGGTTGTTGGGCGGACTAGCGGTGTACGCCTACCACACGGGGCGAGTGGCTCCGTTGGCGCTGGCGGCGGTGGCAGCCTTGCGGCTTGGCACCGCATCCGCAGCATGGCGCAAAGCAGCTCCTGGGCTGGCGATGGCGACCCTTGTCGGTGCCGTGACTGTGGCACCCCTGGCGGCCTACATCCTCGGCGACCTCAACGGCTACAACCGTCGCGTCGGCAGCGTCAGCCTGCTCGACAGCAACGACCCGTACACCCACACGCCGTCGGGGCTTTTGCTGAGCAATCTGGGCCGTTACGCCCTGGCGTATCACGTCAGCGGCGACACGAACGGGCGCCACCACATGCCCGCCGCGCCCCTGCTCGACCCCGTGACGGGGCTGCTGTTGGCCGTCGGTCTGGGCTTGGCACTGGTTGGCGCAAAGCGTAACCCAGGGCTGGCGGCAGCCTGCGCCTTGGGAGCCGTCTACCTTATTCCGGGGGTGTTTAGCGGCAACGCACCGCACGCCATGCGCGCCCTCGGCACCCTGGCACCGGCCTGTCTGCTGGCGGGCGTGGCCCTTACGGCCCTCACAGAAACGGTACGCCGTTGGCACCCGCGTGCGCCCGCCGTGCTTGGCGCGCTTGCCCTTGGGGTCAGCCTGAGCTTTAACGGCTGGCTTTACTTTGGCGTGATGCGCGTGACGCCGACCGTCTATGGGGAGTTTGATCTGCTGGAGACGACGCTGGGCTTGGTGGCCCAAGCACCCGCTGCGGCAACAGACCCGGCATTACGGGCGGTGCGCGTTTACGTGCCTGCGTCGTTGCGCGACAGTGACACGCTGCGCTTCCTGACTTGGGGGCTGACGGTGGAGGTTTATACGGGGGCCGCGTTACCCGCCGAAGGGTCAGCCCTGGTGTTGCTGCCCGCCTCGGCGCGTCCCGCCGAACAGACGGCGGCGCTGGCAGCCCTCGGCCCTGGTGCCGTGGCCCTCGGTGCAACGGCGACCTATCCCGGCACTGACCAGCCCATCGCCTTGGCCTTCGGGCGCGGGGCGGCGGCGGCGCGGTTGCTTGCGGCGGCGCGCAGGTGAGATTGCAAATTTTGGATTGCGGCTTTTAGATTGCAGATTGCAGCAACACGCGCTCCGTGCGGCTTTGCGGCTTTGCGGCTTTGCGTCAGATCGCTCGCCCCGACCCCCAACCCCTACTTGGCGTCTTCGCGCAGCTTGGCGAAGGCTGCCGCAGCGTAGCGCAGAATGGGCTGCCGGGCGGCGCGCACCTCATCAAGACGGCGCACCGGGGCGGTCGTCGGCGCGGCGTGCAACAGTTCCGGCGTCGCCACTGCCTCAGCCGCAATGGCGCGCAAGGCTGCGATAAAGCTGTCGAGTACGTTCTTGCCCTCGGTCTCGGTCGGCTCAATCATCAGCGCCTCGGGCACAAGCAACGGGAAGTAAATCGTCGGCGGGTGAAACCCATAGTCAATCAGGCGCTTGGCGATATCGAGCGTCCGCACGCCTTTCGCGCCATTGATTTGCCCCTTCAACACCGTCTCGTGCATGCAGATACGCTCTACCGCCTGCGGGTAAAGATCCTGCAACTGGACACGGACATAGTTGGCGTTGAGCACCGCTGTCTCGCTTACTTCGCGCAAGCCGACCTCGCCCAAGCTCATGATGTACGTCCAAGCGCGCACCAACATGCCAAAGTTGCCGTGAAAAACCTTTAAGCGGCCAATGCTCTTGGCGGGAGTAAAAAGCTCGTAGGTGCCAGTCGCGGTGCGGCGGGCGCACGGGCCAGGGAGGAAAGGGGCGAGTGCGGTGGTACAGCCGACGGCACCGGCACCAGGGCCACCACCACCGTGAGGCGTGGCGAAGGTCTTGTGCAGGTTATAGTGCATGAAATCGAAGCCCAGCTCACCCGGCTTAGCGACGCCCAGAATCGCATTGAAATTGGCCCCGTCGCCATACATCAGACCACCCGCCGCGTGGACAATGTCGCAAATGGTTAGGATCTGCTCCTCAAACAGCCCCAGCGTGTTGGGGTTGGTGAGCATCATCCCGGCGGTGCGGGGCGACACCTTACGGCGCAGGTCGTCAAGGTCAACATTGCCCCGCGCATCGCTCTGCACCCCAACCACCTTGAGGCCACTCATCGCAGCGGTGGCCGGGTTGGTACCGTGGGCGGCATCAGGCACCAACACCTCCACCCGCTCGTGGTCGCCCCGGTCAAGGTGGTAAGCGCGAAAGGCCAAAATGCCAGCGAACTCGCCGTGTGCCCCAGCCGCAGGCTGAAGGCTCACCGCCGCAAAGCCGCTAATCTCACCCAAAAAGTCCTGGAGTTCCACCATGAGCCTGAGAGCGCCCTGGCTCAGCGCATCGCCTTGGAGCGGATGGGCTGCCGCGAAACCTGCGTAGCGCGCCACTTCCTCGTGGAGACGAGGCGAGGCTTTCATGGTGCATGAACCGAGGGGATAGAAAGTCGTATCGGGGGAAGCATTGCGCTGACTGATGCGCGTGTAATGGCGGATCACCTCAGGCTCAGTCAGTTCGGGGAAATCGTTCAAATCGTCTTGGCGTAACAACTCGGCGGGCAGGTCGCTCTCCGGCACATCAAGGCGCGGCAAATTGGTGCCATGCTTTCCTGGTGCTGAGCGCTCGTAGAGATGGGGCTCGTAGGTATCCATGATGACCTTAGCGTACCCTAACGCAGCAGATCTGCGTTGTCTTGACAATTACTACCACCGATGTTGAAGCACTCGAATCGGCCCAGTTTTTTCAGCCCTACCCATTGAGCCAATGGGCGCGGCGCACGAACCCGATTGTAGCACATGCCCAACGGCCCGCATTTGCGGTGGGAAAAATGGTAATGGGCCGCATCACTAAGAGAGAGGGCATACAGGCCCGTTCACCTTCCGCCGGGGCATGAGGCAGCGCAACAGGGTCTGGCAGTGCTGATGGCGCGTCTACCCGCCGTCACGTTGTCGCCTGTTGCGCCACCCGCCCGTTCACGGTCGAAATTTGTGCTGGAAAAAGATGCGGTGGAAACTGTATAATAACGTGAGTAATTGCAGCAGAATACCAGCGAAGAACAGCGAGCAATAAGCCTATGCCCAATTGGAAAGCGATCTTCCCGAAAAACCTACCCCTGTGAGGGGCGGCCCTAACGTTCTATCGGCTACGAGTCGCCCTCAGCCGGCTCTGGCTTGCAGCCCCGCCACCGGGCCTGCATCAGCCCGGATTACATTCGGGATGCCTCATGGCTCCTAGTAGGTTTCTGCCGATTTTGCATCAGCCCTGAACGCTCGCCGCCCCCTTGCACGACCACTCGCAAGGCTGTGTTATAATGGCCCTTCAGTTGTGTGGATTTGGTGTACCGAAGGAAGCGCGCCCTCATGGTTAAGATTCGTCTTCGCCGCACCGGCAAGACCAAACAGCCCAGCTATCGTCTGGTGGTCGCCGATTCGCGCTCACCCCGCGACGGCAAGTTCATCGAGATTATCGGCCACTATAACCCCATCCGCCAGCCTAAGGTGCTTGAGGTTAAGGCCGACCGCGCCCGCTACTGGCTCGCTATCGGTGCCCAGCCTAGCGATACCGTCAGCAAGTTGCTCAAGCGGATCAACGTCCTTGGCCCTGACGGCAAAGTCATCCCTGCCGCTCCGCTCGAGGCATAGCTCGATCACGAGGCACCCATTCCATGAAAGCCCTGCTCGAGTACATCGCGCTCAGCTTGGTTGATCACCACGAGGCCGTCCAGATCAAGGAGCGCGTCGGTCGCTTCACGGTTACCTACGAACTCTCTGTCGCTGCCGATGAGACGGGCAAGGTGATTGGGCGCAGTGGGCGTGTTGCGAAGGCGATCCGTGATCTTATGGGCGTCGCCGCCGCTCGCCAAAACAAGCGCGTCCACGTAGATATCGAGTCAGGCCCCCGCCCCTAGCCGTCGCCGCATCGTTGTCCCGTCTGTTCCTGCGGCCACAGAAAGGCACAGAAGCCCACTGAACGAGGCTTTTCTGTGTCTTTCCGTGTTTTTCTATTGTTGGACAAGGTTCGTAAGGGCTTTACAGTTTCAGCCCACGTAGGACGTTCAGATGCGCTCGACCTGAAACCTGAAACCCAGCACCTGAAACCTTGCCTTGGAGTACTAATCGCACCGTGGGGCATGGCGCTTCCCGCACCAGCACCCCAGGTTGCACGCGACCATGACTGAAGATTGCCTCCTGATCGGCCTCGTTGTCGCCCCCTTCGGCGTCAAGGGCCAACTCAAGCTCAAAGCGTTCACCGACCGGCCCGACTATATTGCGCGCAAAATCCGCACGATTTTCCTCCAGGTGGACAAAACGCGCAGCGAGTATACGCTCGTGCGGCTTCACGAGCATAAGCCCGGGTTGCTCGTCCTCACCTTGAAGGAAGTCCGCGACCGCGCCGCCGCCGATGCCTTGCGCGGTGCCGAGGTCTACATCCGTGAGACAGAAGCCGCCCCGCTCGCCACCGATGAGTATTTCATCCACCAACTCGTCGGTCTGAATGCAGTCAGCGCCGTCGGTCAGCCCATCGGGAAGGTGCGGCAGGTGCTCGAAACCGGGGCTGGTGAGGTACTTGTCATCGCCCGCCCCGATCAGCCCGACGCCCTTGTCCCGAGGTGCGCGATTTTATCGCCCGCCTCGACATCCCCGGCGGCGAAGTGGTGATTACGCCTATTGAGGGTCTGCTCTAAGGGAAGCGGATCTTTTCAACTGTTCCGTCGTGACCCGTGATGCGTGATCCGTGATCGGTCATGGCACGGCCCAGTCACGCATCACGGATCACGCAGTGACGGGATGTTATAGATTTTCCGCTTCCCTAAGGCAAGCAAGCTTTCAGGGCGAGCGCAGCAGACCAGGAACTATTCCGCTGCCGCCACCGGCAGCCTGATGCGGAACGTCGTCCCTTCGCCCAGCTTCGAGCGTACCGCCAGATCGCCGTGGTGCTGTTCGATGATGCTGTAGCTCACTGCCAAGCCCATGCCCGTGCCCTTCGTGCGCGTCGTGTAGAAGGGCTCGAAAATCTTGGGCAAATCCTCAGCCGAAATACCCGTCCCCGTGTCGCTAAACTCAATCACCACCGCTTGACCCTGCACCGGATCAGCGGTGTGCGCGCCCGAAACCGCCACGTAGCTCGCCTCATCAGGGTCGCCAACTGCAGTGTCGGTCAGATAGGTGCGAACCCGCAACTCGCCGCCGTCAGGCATCGCTTCAGCCGCATTGAAGATCAGACTGAAACAGACTTGTTTGAGGTGGTTACTGATCGCCAGCACACGAGGCAGGCGCGTCTCGCCTTCCCGCACCAACCGCACGCTACGCTCGTCTAGTTGAATTTCGGTAAGGGTGAGCACTGCGTCAAGAATATCGCTGATTTCTAAGGGGCGCATACCTTCGCGACTGGGACGGTAAAAATCAAGCATCCGCTGAACAATGCTGATCAGGCGCTCGATCTCGTCTTGCGTCATAGAGAGATAGGTCTGGCGCTTCTCTTCGCTTAGCGGGCGGCTCAGCATCAGGTGAACGGAGTTGTGGATGGCCTGGAGCGGATTGTTGATCTCGTGGGCCAACGAAGCCGAGAGCCGACCCAGCGCCGCCAGTTTTTCAGCCTGCACCAGTTGCTTCGCAATACGCTGCCGTTCGCTCGTGTCACGGGCAATGACGAGCAGCAGTTGCTTGCCCGCGTGATGCACCATGCTCACACTGGCGGCCACTGGCGTTGTCTGGTCTTGGCGCGTGCGTAGTTCGGTCTCAATCTCGTGGCCTTCGCGCCCCACCGCGCCATCGCGCCCGTTACGCATCGCCGCCAACATCAGATCTTCGAGGTCGGGCAGCAGTTGCCGGGGTTCCAGTTCAAGCAGATCGTCGTGGCTGTAACCGCTCAGCTTTTCAACAGCAAGATTCGCGTCGAGAATAACGCGACCCCTGGCGTCAAGCAGCAGCACGGCGTCATTTGCATGTTGGAGTAACGCTCGGTAGCGCGCCTCCGACTGGGCAACCCGCGTGTAGAGGCGGGCGTTCTCGATGGCAATGGCCGCCTGCGCCGCCAGAAGAGTCAGTAGCTCTTGGTCTGCCTCGCTGAACGACAGATTGTTGCTGGTACGCACTTTGGCCGCGTTAAGCACGCCAAGCACCCGCTCGCCCGCCAGCACTGGCACCGAAATCGCCGCGACAATCTCGTCCTCAACCAACTCGCCGCGCATTTCGGCGATGGGCGGCGAAACCTCGCCATTGGCATCAATCCACATCGCTTGGCGGCGCAAGGCCACATTACCCGCCAAACTGCTGCCAATCGAGCGCCGGTGGCCGACTTTGATGTGGGGCGGCAGCCCGGAACAGGCGACGATACGCAGCCACTCGCCATCCTCCTCCAACAGCATAAGCGAAGCCCGGTCGGCCTCCAATTCAGCGCGTACTGTTGCAATGATCTGATCCTGAAGCCGGGGCAGATCGAGTTCGCCGAGCAGGTGTTCACCAACCAGCAAAGCGGGGCGCAGCGCCGCCGCACGGTCACTCGAACGGGTGGCCCGCCGGTCGCGCACAATTTCGAGGGCGGTGGCCCGCAATTCGGCGGCATCAAGGGGCTTCAGCAACAGACCACGCGCACCTAGCCGCATCGCCCGCGCCGCCTGCTCAATGCTGACCGTGGCGCTGATCAGCAGAATCGAGGCGCTGACCCCACGGGCATGCATCCGTTCGAGCAAGCCTAGCCCTGCCGGGTCGGGCGTAGCGATGTCGAGCACAACCAAGTCACAGCTACGCCGCTCGAGGGTACTTAGCACTTCATCAGACGCAGCCAGAGCTTCAACCTTGAAGCCCGTTTCGCGTAACGTCGTGGCGCAGAACTCACGCGAGTCTGGATCATCGTCAATTACAAGTGCGCGGCCTACCTGTCGGTTCATAGGGCGGTTGGTTAACGTGTGTCGAGGGGCGACCACCGACGACCCTTCCCCCGGCGCAGCGTCGTTACGGCTTATAGCGGCGCTCCAACTCCTGCCAAACGGCTTCTACAGCCAAACCCTGGTTCTCCAGCAACACGAAGCTGTGGTAGAACAAGTCAGCGAGTTCGTAGGTGAGTTCGGGATGCGAGCCGTTTTTAGCTGCGATAATCACCTCGGCGGCTTCTTCGCCGATCTTTTTGCCGATGCGATCCACCCCGCCGTGGAGCAACTTTGCCGTGTACGACGCACTTGGGGGCGCATCGCGGCGAGCGTGGATGCGGTCGGTCAATTGGCCGAGAATGGCGGCGGGCGGAGCCGCAGCGGTCGTGCGTTCGCCCGCATCATCGCGGTGAAAGCAACTGCGCTCGCCAGTGTGACAAGTTGGGCCATCAGGCTCAGCCAGCACCAGCAGAGCATCGCCATCGCAGTCTTGGCGCAGCGCCGTCAGCCGCAGCAGATTGCCGCTCGTCGCGCCCTTGCGCCAAATGGTCTGGCGCGAGCGGCTCCAAAAGGTCACAAGGCCCGTCTCGCGGGTGAGGCGCAGCGCCTCTTCGTTCATATAGCCCAGCATCAACACCTCTCCGGTGCGCGCATGCTGGACAATCGCCGGGATGAGGCCGTTCTGGTCAAACTTCAACATATGTCCTAGTGAAAAGATCTGTCAGGTGAGGTACACGGGATGAGTCTTGGGCTTCTCGTGTCCCATCTGACAGGTCTAAGACGGGCTTCGACAAGCTCAGCCAACGCTTTTGCAAGAAAACTTAATGGCGAAAATGCCGCCGCCCGGTAAACACCATCGCAGCGCCCGCCGCATCAGCCGCCGCAATGACCTCCGCATCGCGCACCGAGCCACCGGGCTGAATGACCGCCGTCGCACCCGCCTGCAGAGCCGCCTCAACCCCATCAGCAAAGGGGAAGAGCGCATCGCTCGCCACCGCGCTGCCCTGGAGCGTCAGCCCGGCCTGTTGGGCTTTCCAAACGGCAAGGCGCGAACTGTCAACCCGGCTCATCTGACCGGCCCCGATGCCGAGCGTGCGGTCAGCGCCCGTATAGACAATCGCGTTCGACTTGACGTGTTTCACCACGCGCCAGGCGAACCGCAGCGCCTGCCATTCCTCAGCGGTCGGGGCGCGCTGCGTCACCACCCGCAGCTCCTCAGCGGTTGCGGGGGCGCGGTCGGCCATCTGGGCCAAAACGCCGCCCGGCACACTGCGGAGCAGCACCTCGCCTTGGCGGGTCACGGGGCGCAGGGCGCGCAACAGGCGCAGGTTTTTCTTTTTGGTGAGCAGGGCGAGGGCTTCGAGGGTGAAATCTGGGGCGATGATAATCTCGGTGAAGATCTCGCTAATCGCCTGGGCCAACGGCAGATCAAGGGGCCGGTTGACGGCGATAATCCCGCCGAAAGGAGCCTCGCGGTCAGTGGCGAACGCCTTCTCCCAGGCTTCGATCAGCTGCTCGGCGGTGCCAAGGCCACAGGGGTTGGTGTGCTTGATAATGGCAACGGCGGCAGCTTCGGCGGCGGGAAAGGCTTCAATCAACTCGGCGGCAGCGGCGGTGTCGAGAATATTGTTGTAAGAAAGTTCCTTGCCGTGCAGTTGCTCAAACAGCTTGTGGAAATCACCGTAGAGCGCCGCCGGTTGGTGCGGATTCTCGCCATAGCGCAGAGCTTGCGCCTTTGTCCACGCCAGAGTCAGCGTCGCGGGCAGCGGCTCCTCGGCCAAATAGGTGGCGATGGCGGCATCGTAAGCCGCCGTGTGGGCGAAGGTTTTGGCGGCAAGCCGCCGCCGCGCCTCAAAGGGCAACGCGCCCGTCTGGAGGCTTTCGAGCACCGCCGGATAATCCGCCGGGTCAACCAAGGGAATGACGTGGGCGAAATTCTTGGCTGCGGCGCGCAACAGGGCCACGCCGCCAATATCAATCTGCTCAACCGCCTCGTCGAGCGTCACATCGGGGCGC
>CAIRDL010000917.1 GCA_903877345.1 uncultured Oscillochloris sp.
CGGGAGCGTGTGGCGATGCCGATTTGCTGCTCGTCGGTGCGATCTACGCAGCGCGGGAGCAAGGCGACGCCCTGGGTTTAGCCGCAACTTTGGCAGCGCGCATCGCCGCGACAGGGGTGGACGCCCGACCCGTGGGCGACGTGCCAGCCGCGACCGCCGCCCTCATCGCCGCCACGCAACCCGGCGATGTCGTCCTCACCCTTGGCGCTGGCGACGGCGACCAAGTCGGCATGGCGCTCCTCACCCACCGCAGAGCAACCGCTTGAATCTGCCCAGCCTCATCCTTCAGGAAAATAAGCCCATGTCGCGCCACAGCGCGTGGCGGGCGGGCGGCGTCACGCGCTTCTACACCGAAGCCGCAACCCTTGCCGAAGCGCAACAGCTCGCCCGCATGGCGGAAACCAACCGGCTGCCGCTCGTTTGGCTGGGCCGAGGCACCAACGTACTGGTGCGTGACGCGGGCTTTCCTGGCTTGATTGTCGGCTACCGCGCCGAGGGTTGGCATCTCGACGAACAGGGCGACACGGCGTTGGTGCGCGTCACAGCCGGAACTGCAATGGCGGGCCTGGCGCGGCACCTCAGCGCAAAGGGTTGGGCCGGTCTCGCCTGGGCCGAAGGGCTGCCCGGCACCGTGGGCGGGGCCGTTGTCGGCAACGCGGGCTGCTACGGCGGCGAAATCGCCAACCTCCTCGCAAGCGCCGAAATCCTCGTCGGCACAACCGTCGAGACCTGGCCGACGCAACGCCTCGCCTACGGCTACCGCACCAGCGCCCTGAAAGTGGGGGATGGGGAATGGGGGATGGGGGATGGGGTCAGCAATCTACAATCTACAATCTACAATCTACAATCTGTAGTCAGCCCCCATCTCGTCCTCGCCGCCACCTTCCGCCTCCAACGGAGCGACCCGGCTGAACTGGTGGCGCACATGGCGGCGATTGCAGCCCAGCGCAAAGCCAAAACGCCGGTGGGCCATTCCTGCGGCAGTGTGTTTAGGAACCCGCCCGGCGCAAGTGCGGGCCAACTGATCGAGGCGGCGGGCCTCAAAGGGCGCACCATCGGCGGGGCCATGATCAGCCCTGTTCACGCCAACTACATCATCAACACTGGCACCGCCACGGCGACGGACATTTTGGCCTTGATTGAAGTGGCCCGTGCTGAGGTGGCGCGGCAATTCGCCCTTGAACTAGCGCTCGAAGTGAGGATTATTTAGCTGTGCGTAAGCAAGTTGTCGTCCTTTTTGGCGGGCAAAGTAGCGAACACGAGGTCTCGCTGGTCTCGGCCCATGCGGTGATGGCTGCGCTCGACCCTGAGCGCTACGACGTACTGCCCGTCGGCATCACCAAGACGGGGCGCTGGCTCAGTGGCCCCGGTGTCCACGCCGCCCTCATCGCCGCCGCCGACCAGACGCGCCTCCCGACCAGTTTCCGGCCCCGCATCGGCACTGTGGAGCCACGGGCCGCCGACCTCCAAACCTACACCTTGCTCCAAGCTGCCCCCACCGTTGAGGTCGTCTTCCCGGTGCTCCACGGCCCAATGGGCGAAGATGGCACCGTCCAGGGTTTGCTTGAACTGGCGGGGCTGCCCTACGTGGGCTGCGGTGTCGCCGCAAGCGCCGTGGGCATGGACAAAGGTCTGATGAAAGCGGCGTTCGCCGCCGCCGGGTTGCCGCTGCTGCCCTGGCTGTTGGTGCGCCGCGCCGACCTCACTGCTGACCCCGACGCGGTTTATGCGCGAGTCGAGGCAACCTTGCGCTACCCGGTTTTCGTTAAGCCTGCTAACATGGGTAGTAGCGTCGGTGTAAGC
>CAIRDL010000918.1 GCA_903877345.1 uncultured Oscillochloris sp.
GTTTTATCTGATTTACTTTACATAACTAATATTATACAACAAAATCAAATAACAAAAACACCACCCTATAAAAACTTTTAAGATTTTCATGTCTGGGTTTTAATCCGACACCTGATTTACTTTTATCACCACCTTGGTAAACCCGTTGTTGTCACAATACAACTTCAATCTAAGACTATAACTTTCCCTTGTGTCAAGGAATTCTTCGTCCGGATTCAAAGATCTGTGATCATCATCAAAATTCACAAGGAGACACAATTCTGACTTGGCACCTATCATTTGACACGACAAATGATAGGTGCTTTTTTTGTGTGTTTTAGCGAAGCCATCAAAACCGATAACCACAAGAGATGTCGGAAAATATTTTGATTCAGAAACTCTATACATACAAACTAATTACTTGTGTATAAGTTAAAACGCTTCAATGAACGATCCCTCCCCTATCAAGTACTGTAAATAAACTACTGCTTGATCATGCGGATTATCATTGCAATGAATAAATAAAATCGTTAACGTACGGTTTGAATACACACAAAAAAATTCCTTATGCCACAACTACCTTTACAAAGTAACGAACGACTATCGTTACGTATTGCTTCAGAAGAAAAATCTCTTCTTATGCGTGCAGCGGTATTACAGCATACTCAACTGACTGAATTTGTCACTCGTACCGTTGTTGCAGCCGCAAGAAAGGTAATTGAGCAGAACGAACGACTGGAGCTTACCGAGAGGGATAGCATTTATGTCATGAAGTTGCTCGAAGAGCCACCTGCCCCTAACAAGACGCTCATGGCCGCCGCATATGCTTTGCCAAAAAGATCATGATACTACCAGTCTGGCATGAAGAGCCAATTGCAAAACACCATGATCGAACAGTTTTTGATTGCGGAGATCATGCACTTAATGAGTTCCTCAGGCGTCATGCCCGACAAAGTCATGAAAACAGTGGGGCAAAGACGTTTCTGGCGATAGACGATACCGATAAGAAAAAAATTCTTGGTTTTTACAGTGTTGCTCCAGTTTCTATTGCTTATGAAAATACCCCAGAAGTGATTAAGCAAGGGTTAGCTCGATATGAGGTTCCCGTATTTAGGCTTGGTCGTTTGGCCGTGGATCAGTCGGTTCAGGGGTTGGGGTTAGGTGGACAATTATTGCTTTCCGCTGGTCGTCGCTGTATTCTTGTTGCTACACAAGTCGGAGGTGTTGCTCTTCTAATAGAAGCCAAAAATGTTCAAATCGCGGGATGGTATAATAGTTATGGAGCCGTCTCGCTACTTGATAAACCACTTTCACTTCTTTTGTCATTCAAAACAATTCATGAGGCTTTGAACATAGCCGATAATCTTTAAAATATAAGCCGATAAAGTATCCCTCCCCTCTTGTACTTTTTTGTTCTATTTTTTTTGTCGTTGTATAATATTAGTTATGTAAAGTAAATCAGATAAAACAATTATATAGAACAAGTTATATAATTAATTTCTTGTTATATAACGGCATTATAGTTAATTAGTCTTGCTCAGACATCTTCACACTCTGGGCATCCAGTTCA
>CAIRDL010000919.1 GCA_903877345.1 uncultured Oscillochloris sp.
CCGTTCGGTATCACGGTCAATACGTTGCACCCAACGGGCATTGATACGCCCCTCATTACGGGCATGGCCCAAGCTGCGACGATGCCGAAAGCCCAATTGGTGACGCAAATGCGCGACAGTCATCCGCTGCCGGTGGATCTGGTTGCGCCGCAAGACATTGCCAACGCGGCGTTGTGGTTGGTTTCCGACGCCGCCCGCTATGTTACGGGGCTTGAGCTAACCGTTGATGCGGGAGCAATGTTACGATGAACCTTGATGCCTGTTACAGCCTCGCTGCGTCCGCCGCGCTGCGCCCTGAACGCTTCGGTGGGCTCGTCTATCGCCACGATACACGCCGTCTCTACTTCCTCCACTCCCCTGAGCTTGTCGCTTTCCTCAGTAGCCTTGACCCAACCCGTCCTCTTGGCACCCTCCTCGATGAATTTGTAGCCGCCCGCGCTTTGTCGCCCGCCGCACGGGGCGTCTTCGTCCGTGCGCTTAGCCAATTGGCCCACCTGAACCTCCTCACGCCAGTCGTTCCGCCGAGCCACTAATGCCAGAGAGCCATACGTTGCCCGTGGGTGCGCTCGACAATCCCCTGCGCGTGGTGATTGCCGATGATATGGAACTGATCCGGCTTGGGTTGCGCTACGCCCTCGAAGCCGAACAGGATCTGACCGTGGTTGGGATGGCGGCGAATGGGGATGAGGCCGTCGAGATGTGCTATCGGCTGCGGCCCGATTTGGCTTTGCTTGATGAGCGCATGCCGGGACTAGATGGCCTCGCGGCGACGCAAGCGATTAAGCAGCGCTGTCCTGCCGTGCGCGTGATTATACTTTCGCCCCACGGTGATTTGCGCTGTCGGGTCGGCGCGCTGAAGGCGGGGGCCGATGGTTGGTTGCTGAAAAACGTGACGCGAACGCGGCTCATCGCGACGTTGCGCCAAGTGCATCGCGGTGAGGTGCTGTTTAGCGGGGAAGCCGAGGCCACGCTGCTCCGTCAGGTCTATGGCCTGCCCCCCGAACAGCTTGGGGTGCCCTTTGAGCGCCTCACGCCCCGTGAACTCGATGTCTTGCGCTTGTTGGTGCAAGGTCAGACCAATCGCCAAATTGCCCACAGCCTCACGCTCAGTAGCGGGACGATTAAAGCCTACGTCGAGCAGATCATTGCGAAGCTCCACGTCACCAGCCGCACCCACGCGGCGGTGCGGGCGATTGAGTTGGGTCTGATTCATATGCCGACAGAATAAATACCCGCCAAATGGCAGTAGTAGCCAGCGCTGGCACCCTCTATACTCCGAACATCTCCCGGTTAACGTAAATTTCACAGGCACAGTGGTTGTGTTTCACCCCGTAGCCTAACGGCGCGTCGGTGTGTGTCCCGCTAATGGCGCTGCCATTGGTTTGCGGTACACCGCTACGCAGCCCTTGTGGCTACCCTTTGCACGTACTTTTCCGTACGGACGCGCCGACGCAGCGGTGCGCGCCGCTGCATACGCTTCTGCGTGGGTTAGTCTGGCCGTGAGCCTGCCCGCTGTTGGGTAGGTTGGTTGCGAACAAAGGAGTCACCCCTCTATGGAAGCGCATCGGCTTTGGCAGTTCCCGATCAAAGAGTTTCACCGTATGCCGCGTGGCCTCCTCGGCCCTGGGGCGTATGAGATGGTCGGCGTTGAGGCGCGCAAGCTCGGTTTTAAGCGTAGTCTGCTGATGACTTCGGGCCTGCGTGGCACCGGGATTGTCGAGGACATCGTTGGGAAGCTGCGCTACCGCGAGATTGATGTGATTGTCTATGACAAGGTCGAGTCCAATCCCAAGGACTACAATGTCATGGATGCGTACAAGATCTATACGGATGAGCGCTGCGATAGCTTTATCTCGGTCGGCGGTGGCAGCGTGACCGACGCTTGTAAGGCCGCCCGGATCGTCGTTGCCCACGATGGTCGCAGCATCAACGAGTTCGAGGGCTTCAATAAGTCGGAGCGCCCGGACAATCCGCCCCATATCGCCATCAACACCACCGCCGGTACCGGCTCCGAGACGAGTTGGGCCTATGTGATCACCGACATGACGACGGAGAATGCTCCGCATAAGTATGTGGCCTTCGATGAGAGTTGTCCGGTGACGCTGGCGATCAATGATCCGGTGCTCTTCTTCTCGATGCCGCAGGATTTGACCGCCTTCTGCGGCTTCGATGTGTTGGCCCACGCCTCTGAGCCCTACGTCTCGCGGATTAACTTCCCGCCGAGCTTGGGCAGCGCCCTCAAGACGATTGAGATGGTCGCCGAGAATCTGCGCCAGACTGTCTTTGAGCCGCTGAATTATGAGGCGCGCTACAACATGATGATGGCCCAGTACATCGCGGCGCAGGCGTTTAGCAGCGGTGGCCTTGGCATTATCCACTCGATCTCGCATGCCGTCAGCGCGTATTACGATAGCCACCACGGGCTGAACAATGCGATCGCGCTGCCCCGCGTGTGGGAGTACAACATGCCCGCGAATTACAAGCGTTTCCGCGACATTGCCCGTGCGATGGGCGAGAATGTGGATGGGTTGACCGATGTGACCGCCGCCGAGCGTGCTCTTGAGGCGGCCATTCGCCTGAGCAAGGACGTGGGTATTCCCGCGAACTTCACCAGCGTCAGGAACTACACCAAGTCGCGCATGGGCGTGGGCCGGTACGCCGAGTGGGGTGGCCCGACGGTCAAGGGTGATCAGGCCGACGCCGAACGCATCGCCCGTCACGTCCTCGGTGATTCCTGTACGCCTGGAAACGCCCGTGAGGTGACGTTCGAGTCCGTGCTGCCGGTGGTTCAGCACTGTCTGACGGGTTCGTATTAGGGGATGGGGGATGGGGGGTGGGGGATGGTCGTGTAGAGACGCAAAATTTTGCGTCTCTACGCCCCTCGTTCCAATGCCGCCGCGAATCGTTCCAACGCAGGCGTTCATCTGGATTTTTTGCACCAAGGACAATGGAGTTAGCGCATGTTTGAGTCAATTGACCAGGTGATCGTTCAACTGCGGGAACAAGAGTACATCTGTGACCGCCGTTTGGCGACCGTGATCTTTCTGGCGCTGAAAATGCAGAAGCCGGTGTTGATCGAGGGGCCGGCGGGGGTTGGCAAGACGGAACTGGCGAAGGTGGTCGCCCTGGCGCTTAACCGTCAGATGATCCGCCTCCAGTGCTACGAGGGACTGGATGAGGCGCGAGCACTCTATGAGTGGGAGTACAGCAAGCAACTGCTCTATACCCAAATCTTGCGCGAGAAGATTGGGCGTACGCTTGAGCATGTGACCGATTTGCGCGAGGCGGTAGCGCAGATTCGCCACCACGAGGACGCCTTTTTCTCGGAACATTTCATTGTGCGCCGCCCGATTCTCCAGGCGCTCTTGGCCCCGGAGCCGGTGGTGCTGCTGATTGATGAAATTGACCGCGCTGAGGAGCAGTTCGAGGCGTTCTTGCTCGAAGTGCTGAGCGATTTCCAAGTCAGTATCCCCGAACTGGGCACGATTAAGGCCACGGCACCCCCGGCAGTGATTATCACCAGTAACAATACCCGTGAGTTGAGCGATGCACTGAAACGGCGCTGCCTGCATCTCACGATTGGCTACCCCGGTGAGGCCCGTGAACTGGAGATTGTGCGCCTGAAGGTGCCGGAGATTAGCGCAACGCTCGCGCAACAGGTGGTGGGGGTCATTCGGCAGGTGCGAGCGCTCGATCTTCGCAAAGCTCCCAGTATCAGCGAGACCCTCGATTGGGCGCGGGCGCTCATTCTGCTGAATGCCGAGAGCCTTACGCCGGAGTTGGTCGAGGAGACGCTGCAACTCATCTTGAAGTATGACCGTGATGTGCAGAAGGTCACCCGTGAATTGCCTAAGTTGTTGGGCGGTAACGGGGCAGATCCGCATCATCACCACGATCACCACCACGATTCGGAGATGCAGGCGATCCTAGAGCGGCAGCGCGAGCATACTGCCGATTATTTTTCCTCGCATCGGGGCGGCACGCGGGGATAGCGGGATGGAGGATGGGAGATGGAGGATGGGGGATGGGGGATGGGAGATGGAGGATGGGGGTTAGTAGAGACG
>CAIRDL010000920.1 GCA_903877345.1 uncultured Oscillochloris sp.
CCTAGCTCACGCGCAATTCCTTGACGCGCCTATGGCGCGTTGTTATAATGCTCCCACCTGAACTTTCAGGCACTCCTCACCAAGACTCCCAGCGATCTAAAGCTGTATAGCTGTGGCACCGGGACACCGCTGGCGTCCCCCTCGCTTTGTCTGTGTACCATCCTCGCCACCCCGCGCCAGCTTGCGATCCCTAGCCTGCACGTTAGCAATTACCGCCCCCCGTTTGTCCGTTAATCCGAACGCTAGGCCCACGGCTCGCGCCGTGTGGCGGTCTAGCTGTCCCGCCGTAAGCACGGCAGCGGCCCTCAGCAGGAGGTATGCTCTATGACTACTGTCACCGGTGCCTCGCTCATGCAGTTTCTCGGCGCGATCCAGGATCCCAAGCGCTTCCAACAGCTGAATTGGCGTGGCACCTTTGCCGATTATCTGGATCTCGTCGTGCGCGACACGAAGGTGACGCGCAATGCCTTTGAGCGCGTCTACGACATGATTATGTCGTATGGAACTGAGGAGTTTATTGATGCCAAGAAACGCCTCGTTCACTATAAGTTTTTCTCCGATGAATCTTTCGATGATAACGATGCGATTTTCGGCCTCGAAATTCCGCTGATGCGCCTCGTGAATTTCTTTAAGGGTGCCGCCAAAGGCTATGGCACCGAGAAGCGCGTCCTGCTGCTCCACGGCCCAGTCGGTTCCTCCAAGTCCACGATCGTGCGCCGCATCAAAAAGGGTCTCGAACATTACTCGAAGACCGATGCCGGGGCCGTCTACACTTACGATTGGTACCTCGGCCCTATCGAGAATCCAGCGACCTTCGATGGCCTTCAGGTGCCCGAAAGTGAGTGGGAGCGCTGCCCGATGCACGAGGAGCCGTTGCACCTTGTGCCTGCCGAGCACCGCGAGCATTTCCTCGCCCAACTTAATGTGGGCCATTCCGACGAAGATCAAATCCGCATTGTCGGCGATCTCTGCCCCGTTTGTCGCTTCCATTTCCGCGATCTGATGCGCCGCTACAATGGCGACTGGACGCTGGTGGTCAAGCATATTCGTGTGCGCCGCTTGCTCTTCAGCGAGCAAGATCGCGTTGGTATCGGCACTTTCCAGCCCAAGGACGAGAAGAATCAGGATTCGACCGAACTCACGGGCGATATTAACTATCGTAAGATCGCCATCTACGGTTCGGACTCTGATCCTCGCGCTTTCAATTTTGATGGTGAGTTCAATATCGCAAACCGGGGCATCATCGAGTTCGTTGAAATGCTCAAGCTCGATGTGGCCTTCCTCTACGATCTCCTCGGGGCCAGCCAGGAGCATCGCATTAAGTCGAAGAAGTTTGCCCAAACCGATATTGACGAGGTGATTATTGGGCATAGTGTCGCCGGAAACACGCCCATCCCCTATCGCTTCCGTGGTGAAGTGAAGTGGGCCACCCTTGAGGCGCTTCACAATGAGTTTGAGTTGGCCCCTGATGGCCTTGAAGTGCTGGCCTATGACTTTGCGCGCCAACAGGCTAGTTGGACGCCCGTGAAGTCGGTCTTCCGCCATCGCTTCACCGGCGACCTTTACACTACGTCGCAGAAGTGGGGTGCGGTCGAGACGACGCCGAATCACTCGATCTACGACCGCGCCGGTCAGACCTTTTATCCCGAAGAGCGCCACGAACTCATGGCCCTGCGCCGCTTTGAGGCGGCCTTCGCGCACGAAGACGAACCGAAGCTGCTTGATCTGGTTGCCGGACTCCCCGGTTTCATCGGCAGCACTGTCCAGACCTTGGCTGATGGCGCAAAGCTCACCCGCCCCTGCCCACCCGGTTGGTCACGTCTGGATCTGCCTCGTCACGCCACGGCCATTCGCACGCTTTACCACCCAAGCGAGGACGCCGCCGCCCTGAAGGATTTGCTCACCGTCTTGGTCTGGTACGCCACTGAGGGTCACGTTAACGGCACCAACGGCGGTATCGTGATCAGTCAGGCTGACCCCGCTGAGCTTGAGCGGGTGCGCGCCGCTTACGCCCGCATCACCACTGCCGATGGCTCAGTTGACGCCGGAGCGCAGACTGACTCGGCGTGGCGGCTCTATCTCGGCTCGGCGGTGATGGCTCGGTTGGCGACCCACCACTGCGGCGAGGGCGCGGTCAACAAGCGGTTGCCCGACTTCCTCTTTGGCCTGCCCCGTGACCTGCTCCAGCACGCTTTTGATGAACTGATGCGGACTGACGGGACGCGCACGCCTCACGCGGCTCTCGCTAATGTCGCTTCCGCAGCTTACCGCGAGCAGTTCTTCGAGTACAAGACGATCTCGCCGCTGTTGGCTGCCCAGGTCGGCACGCTGGCAACACTGCTCGGCTACGACTACAGCGTTTACGCCGCCGAACGCCCTGAGCGCGACCCGGCGTATCGCCTGCGTTTCGTTTCGGGTGAAGGCAAGCGCGGTGGGCGTCACGACCGCTACGAAGCCCGCCTGCACACTCGGCCCGTCAGCGACGAGTGGGTCTACGACATTGAGTGCGTCGGTCTGCACAATTTCGTCTGCGGCGTGGGCAATGTGGTTTGCCACAACACTAACGAACCCGAATACCGCCGCCTCGAGAACAATGAATTCATGGAAGCGCTCAAGGATCGCACGGTGCGGATTGATATTCCCTACATCACGCGCCTGCGCGACGAGGAGCGCATCTACAAGCGCGATTTCAACGCCAAGCGCGTGCGCGTCCATATCGCGCCTCACACCCTGGAGGTTGCCGCGATGTGGGCGGTGCTTACCCGCCTGGAAGACCCCAAGAAGCCCAATCTGAATTTGCTCCAGAAGCTCAAGCTTTATAATGGCAAGAGCCTGCCGGGCTTCACTGAGGACAATATCAAGGAGTTGCGTAAGGAGGCGGTGCGCGAGGGGATGGAAGGCATCTCGGCGCGCTATATCCAGGATAAGATCTCGAACGCGCTGGTGACCAATCAGGAGGAGGGCTACATCAACCCCTTCATGGTCATCAATGAGCTTGAGGGTGGGTTGAAAAACCACGCCCTGATCAACTCCGAGGATGACCGCAAGCGCTACCGCGACCTGTTGGCGGTGGTGCGTGAGGAGTATACCGAGATTGTCAAGAATGAGGTACAGCGGGCCATCTCGGCGGACGAAGAGGCGATTAAGCGGCTCTGCGGCAACTACATTGACAATATCAAGGCGTATACGCAGCGCGAAAAGCTGCGAAATCGCTACACCGGTCAGTACGAAGAGCCCGACGAGCGGCTGATGCGCTCCATCGAGGAGAAGATTGACATCCCGGAGTCGCGCAAAGACGATTTCCGGCGCGAGATTATGAACTACATCGGCGCGCTCGCCATCGAGGGCAAGACCTTCGACTACCGCACTAACGAGCGGTTGCACAAAGCCCTGGAGTTGAAGCTGTTTGAAGATCAGAAAGACAGCATCAAGCTCACCTCGCTCGTCTCGCGGGTGATTGACAAGGACACTCAGGAGAAGATTGACGTGGTGAAGGCGCGTCTGATCCGTGACTTCGGCTACAACGAGCAGAGCGCCACCGATGTGCTCAATTACGTCGCTTCAATCTTCGCCCGAGGTGACACACGCGGGCATTACTAGGAGGTGATGCGTGACTCGTGATCCGTGACCGGGCCGCACACTAACGGGTCACGGGTCACGCATCACGCATCATGCATCACGCATCACGCATCACGCATCACGCATCACGCAACACGCATCACGCATCCCGCATCACGCATCCCGCATCACTCAACCCGCAACCCGCATCCCGCAACCCGCTACACGCTTCACCCAACCCGCATCCC
>CAIRDL010000921.1 GCA_903877345.1 uncultured Oscillochloris sp.
CCGGCCTGATCGCTGACTTGGCGGCGGGCGACTTTGTGTCGTCGGGGCAAACGGTCGTCATTTTGGGGGCCAGTGGCGCGGCCCGCGCTGCCGCCTTTGCCCTGGCCCACGCCGGAGCCGGGACGGTCGTGGTCGCCAATCGCACCCTCGCACGCGCCGAGGCGCTGTTGGCCGATCTGCTCGTCGCCATAACCGACGCGCAGGGCCTTACGGTGACGGGCGCGCTGCCGCCTATTCTGGTGGCCCTTGGCCTAGACGACCCGGAACTGGCGGAAACCCTAGCCGACTGTGCGCTGCTGATCAACGCCACCGCCCTTGGCTGGCGTGAAGACGAAACGCCACTACCCGACCCGCCTGTTGGCCCTCAAACCCTCGTCTACGATATGGTCTATCGGCCCACGCGCCTGTTGCGCGAAGCCGCTGTGCGCGGGGCACGCACCCGCGACGGCCTGGGCATGTTGGTGCGCCAGGGTGCCCTGGCGTTCACCCGTTGGACTGGCTGCGAGGCACCGCTGGACGTGATGCTACAGGCACTTCAGCACGGATAAGTTGGGTTTATGTTGCTTCCCGCCCTCGTCTTCATAGCTGGCTTAGCCCTTGGTGGCCTGCTCAACGTAGTGGTCATCAGGCTCCCCCGTGAGCGGACGCTCCTGGGTTGGCCGCGTTGCACCCGCACGCGGGAGGCTCTGGCGTGGTGGCAACTGCTGCCGCTGGCGGGCTGGCTCATCCAGCGTGGGCGGGCGCGTGACGGGCAACCCCTCCACTGGCTTTACCCATGCCTTGAACTGCTGAGCGCACTGTCATTCCTGCGCCTTTATCAACTCTACGGACTACAGCCAGTCTTCTATTATCTCGCCTTCGTATGTGTCGTGCTGCTGGTCACTGGGGCAATTGATTGGCTACATCGCTCTATTTACACCTTTGTCATCTTGGGCGGCACCTTGGTCGTCCTCGTGACCGCGCCGCTGGTCGGGCTCGACTGGCAGTTAGCGCTTCTGGGGGCGCTGGCTGGCGGCTTCATCTTCGCGCTCTTCTACCTTTTGGCCCGCATTCTTTTCCCAGGGGCCGGGGTGGCCTTTGGTCTGGGTGATGTTTACCTCGCCATTTTCATTGGGGCGGCGGTGGGCCTGCTTAACCTTGGCCCCGCCCTCTTCTACGGCATGCTGATGGCCGGACTCGCCTCGGCTGGCATCCTCATCGCCCGCCGAACCGGGCGACCTACGCCCACGTACATTGCCTACGGGAGTTACCTCTGCCTTGGGGTTATTCTTTACATTGCGTTTGGCAACATGCGCTGAGTTTCTGGATTGTAGATTGTGGATTGTAACCTAGCCCTAAGACATGTATCAGAAGCGGCGTTTTCAGCTTGATATTTTATTTGAAACATGCCTAATACTACAACTAGATTTCTCATGCACCACAGCGGCACAAAGAATACAGAGATGCCGAACCTACCGGTTTGGTTTTGGTGTGCTTTGTGGTGCGATTATCAAGCGATGTCCCATCGGAGCACTAAAGGGGTAACGCACCGTATCTTGCTAGGGACGTAGAAATTTTTAATTGTCCCATCGCGGGAGATCGGTCACGCTGAGCGAAGCGAAGCGTCCCGGCGGGTGGGAAGGACACCGGGACGCTTCGCTGGCGCTCAGCGTGACATGCTGCTGGGATACTTAAAAATTTCCGCTTCCCCTACGAAAAATCTACAATCTACAATCTACAATCTACAATCTACAATCTACAATCTACAATCTGCAATCGAAAATTTGCACTGGAATGGCCGTAGATCGCGCTTGTTGGAGTTAGTTATGCCCGCATATGCGCTCGCCGCATCCGAAGCCCACGCGGTCAGCACGGCAGAATCGGCCCTGTACCTCTCGATTGTGGTGCCGATCTACAACGAAGAGGAAAGCATCCCGCATCTTTACGAGCGGCTGACGGCGGCGCTTGAGGCGCTGGGCAGGTCGTATGAAATCATCTGTGTAGATGATGGCTCGCGGGATCGCAGTTTTGCCCTGTTGCAAGAACTTGCCGTTGCCGATGGGCGGCTGCGCGTGGTGCGCTTCCGGCGCAACTTCGGCCAAACGGCGGGTTTTGCCGCTGGTTTTGATCGTGCCTGCGGCGAGTGGGTCGTAACCATTGACGCCGATCTCCAGAATGACCCCAACGACATCCCCGCGCTACTGGACAAGGCGGAACAAGGCTTCGATGTCGTAAGCGGTTGGCGGGCGCGGCGTCAAGACACCTTTCTCAACCGCCGTCTGCCCTCGATCATCGCCAACCGCATGATTTCCTGGGCGACTGGGGTGCATTTGCACGACTACGGCTGCTCGCTCAAGGTCTACCGGGCCACTGTGGTGAAGAACATTGACCTCTACGGCGAATTGCACCGCTTCATTCCAGCCATCGCTTCGTGGCAAGGCGTGGCGGTTACGGAACTGCCCGTTAACCACGCGGCGCGCAAGTACGGTAAGTCGAAATATGGCCTCAGTCGCACGACCCGCGTGCTGCTCGATCTGATTACAGTACGTTTTTTACTCTCCTACTCAACCCGCCCGATGCAGGTTTTCGGCGCGGTTGGCCTGCTCAGTGCCTTCGTCGGCAGCCTGCTGTTGCTCTATTTGGCCTATGTGCGCCTGATCCTCATCCAAGACATTGGCTCGCGGCCCCTGCTGATGGTGGCGGTCTTAATGGTGCTGATCGGCGTGCAATTTCTGGGCATGGGCCTGCTTGGAGAACTGATCATCCGTGTCTACTACGAAGGTCGCAACCGACCAATCTACGTCGTTCGCGAGGAGCTGAACCCAAAGCCGTAGCCGCCCCGTACGGCCTTGCAGTGCAAGCCACCGGGGACAACACTGAGCCAGCACCCGCGACGTATGGGGCCTTATGGCCGATCTGTTGACCACCCTGACCATTGGTGGCCGAGGGCTACCAAACCGGATCGTGATGGCTCCCGGCCCTTGTGGTGCCACCAACCCCGATGGCTTCATCAGCGCTGCGGCGGTGGCCTACTACGAGCGTCGGGCTTACGGGGGCGTCGGCCTCATCATCACCGAAGCGCTGCGGGTAATTCCGCCGGACGACGCCCGCGATGTCGCGCACCTCGGTCTCTACGCCGACGCCTTTGTGCCCGCGCTGCGCCAGTTGGTAAAGGCCATCCGTGCCCACGGCAGCCGCGTGTTCTTCGCCCTTGATGCGCCGACCCAACCTGAACCGCCGCCGCTCAGCGCGTTGCGTACGCTGGCCGAAGCGTTCGTGCGGGCGGCGTGGCGTGCCCATTGCGCCGGTGCCGATGGGATTATGCTCACGGCGGCGGACGGTGGCTTGCTCTACAGTCTGCTTTCACCGCTGCATAACCAGCGCGACGACGCTTACGGGCAAAGCGGCACCGGGCGTCAGCGTCTGATCTTCGAGATTATTGAGGAAGTTCGGCGCTGGATGGGCGGGCGGTTGCTCATCGGGTTCCGCTTTTTCGCCGATGAATTTACCCCCGGTGGCCTGACCCTTCAGGATGCGCGGGTGTTGGCCAAGCGCCTCACAGCGGCGGGCGTGCGCCTGCTTGACGTGACGGCTCCCGCCACACCCGCCACGGTCGCCCGCTTCCCCGGTTGGTCGGTGCCACTCGCCAATAGTATCAAGCGCGTGATTGATGTGCCGGTGATCGGTTCGGGCGATTTTGGCGACGCGCATTTGGCGGACAGCATCATCCGCGATGGCAGTGTGGATTTGGTCATGCTCGACCAGACCCTGCGGCTCGATCCCGATTGGCCGATCAAGGCTCGCGAGGTGCTGGCCGACGAGGATGGGGCATGATCAACTCAGTTTTAGTGAGCCACTCACCGCTAAAACTGGTGGGCTTTACCCTGGCGCGACGAGGTGGACTCGTCTCCGGGTAGTATGGCGGGCTTACAGCTTCTGGTATACTGACCCCCGTTTTGGTGCGCTGATAGGCGGGCAAGCCGCCCATTGAATGGAGAGACCAATGGCGACAGGCAACGCTCTGAAGGGGCGGCTGCGCGAGGCCCGCCGCTGGTTTGATCGCCACCCGACAATTTCGCGCTGGTTGCGCGTCTTTCGCCTCGGCCTCTTCCAGTTCGGCATGGGCGTTTCACTTGCGCCCATCACCGGCACCCTCAACCGCGTCCTGATTGACGAACTGCGTATCCCGGCAGTGGCCGTCGGGTTCCTGATCGCCATTCATTACTTCGTCTCGCCCGCCCGCGCCCTCATCGGTTTCCGCTCCGATGTGGCCCGCGCCGCTGGCGTTTGGCGCACGCCGTACCTTGTCATCGGGGCCGTCCTTACGTACGGCGGTCTCGCCACGGCCCCTTTCTCCCTCATTCTGCTTAGCGGCGAGGGGGCTATTACGTTCCCTGTGGCCCTAGCGATCTGTGCGCTGATCTTTCTCGCCTATGGTGTCGGCGTCAATATTGTCG
>CAIRDL010000922.1 GCA_903877345.1 uncultured Oscillochloris sp.
AACGGACTGAGGGGCAGCACCACGACATCCTCAATCGTTTCGCGAGCGAGTTCGGTCAAGGCGACTTCGATAAAGGGATGCCAGTAGCGCGCCCCAAAGACGACGCGGTACGTGAGGTCGCTCGGCTGAGCGAGTGTGGCCGCTAGGGCCGTGAAGATTGGTTGCGCCCCCGAAACCCCGTGGTCGGCACCCCAAACCCGCTGACAGCGCTCACTCAGAGACGCCACATACTCAACAGGCGGGGTCTGCCCGCCGAAATGACCGCGTAGGTAAGGCTCAACCTCCGCCAGCGTTGTGGGTTCGCCATATTCCAACACCAAAACGCCAACCGGACGGGGGGTGGTTATGGACTGATCCATAGAAAGTTCTTGCACCTTTCGGTATTGACAAGGGTTCAGGGGCCAGGTTTCAGGTTTCAGGGGCCAGGTTTCAGGTTTCAGGTTTCAGGTTTCAGATCGAGCGCATCAGGAAGTCGTGCGCCAGCCAAGACTGTGAGTAGGCATGTCTCAGAGGCGGCAGGTTCAGCTTGACAGTTGAACCCTGCAATCACACCACATGCTCCTTGCGGCTTTGCGGCTTTGACAAGGTTCGCGGCTGCTTTACAGTTCAAGTACACGCAAGGCGTTCTGATGCGCTCGACCTGGCCCCTGAACCCTGAAACCTGGCCCCTGACCCCTTGTCTTACGGCACCTGCACCTCGGCAGAGACCGTGCCAGCCCGTTGCGCGACAGCGGTGATCCGCAGGGTGCTTCCGACCGAGGCGCGTACCGTCCACTCCAGTTTATACAGATTATCGGAAGGATAGTCGCTGCCCCAGAGCGCCCGCTTATTGGCCCGACCTTCGAGGTGGCCAATCTCTTGGCAAAGTTCGCCCGTAAGCAAGGTCGCGTCGGCGGGCAGGCTAAGCGTCACCTCAACAGGACGCACGGCGCGCACTTCTTGGGCGCGCTTGCTCCCATAGGTTGGCAAATAACCCGTGTTGACGACGACCGCCTGTACACGGTAAAGACCCGCACCCAGGGCTTCGGCGCTGATTTGGCGCAGTTCCAGGCGCGGGGTCATAAGCGCGTGGGCGATGGCAAACTCGGTTGTAGGCTCAAGCGTGCGCAGCAACAGCGCCTCGGGCGGATTGCCAAAGGTGCGCCGCTCGATCCAACCGCCGAGTTCGACCTTGCCGAACTGCGGGTGCGCGAAAGGCCGCCAAGGGATAAAGCCGCATCCGCCAAGCTGTTCATCGTTCCACTTGAGCAGCTTCAGGTCGTCCTCTTCGGGATGGTCGCGGAACCACTCGATGAAATCGCGCTCTTTAATCCCGGCCTCGCCGATCATGTCCCAGATTTCGACAGTGAAGGCGAAGATACCGAGTTGGTCGTAAGCCCAATCATCGAAGGCTCCATTCATCACCTCGCGGGGGTGATAGCGAAAGCCGTGGAAGACCGAAGCGTGGGGGTAGCCCGTCAATTCCTTGCCGCGTTGCCCAATCTCTTTGTACGTCCAGACATCATCCTGGGCCATCTTGTCGTCGGGCTTATCTGAATACGGGCGCAAAATCACACCGGAATAGGTGTGGTACGAAAGGGCGCAACTCACATTAAGGTGGCTGCTCAAGAAACTAACGGCGGCGCGGACTTCCGGTTCGGAAGTAGGGAAAGGGCCAGCGCCCTGTTGTTCGCCCTCAGGCACCCAAATGTAGGGAAAGTTACGGTTGAAGTCGAGACCTTGGGCGGGCGGAGCGAGTTTGACCTGCACGCCGTCGTACCCGCGCATACGCCCCTCGGTGTAGACGCGGTAATAGGTGCCGCCATATTCATCGGGGCCACGGCGGCGCATCAGGCGGGGATCTTTCGCGCTCACCTTCCACGCGCCATCGGGATCTTCGATCCGCATATCCACAATCAGGCCGTCGCCGTCAATATCTTCTGGGAAAAGGCCGTCACGCTCATCAGCGTAAGGGTAGCGGCGGGTGCCTGACCGCACATAGACGGGCGATGTGAGCGCCTGCTCCATCCCGTCGGGGTTGAGGCACGGCACCACATAGAGCGCCCGTTGGTCGAGCAGCGCGGTGCTGCGCGGATCATTGCCGTAGCGGTTCAGCACCGTCTGGATGAGGTGGAGCGCACCCACGCAGCCGGTAATCTCGGTGGCGTGGAGATTAGCATCGAGCCAGAAAGCAGGTTTCTCGGCGTCCAGGCCAGTCGCCCGATTGGTCAGGGTCAGGCACCAAATGGTGCGCCCCTCGTGGCTGGTACCGATACTAGCAAGCGAACAAAGCTGTGGATACGCCTCGGCAAAGCCCTTCAGGGCCTCCTCCACCTCGTGGGGGCGGTAATAATGGCTACAGTTAATGCTGAACATCGCGGTTCCTCGCCAGCAAAAAGTTGGGGTTTGTGGCCTCGGCGCGCCCTTGCGCCCACAGTGGGCCGAGGTCGTGCGGCTCGGGGAATGGTAGCACACGGCACGGGTAGCGGCAAACGGCCCTTGTGTCAACCGCACTAGATACCGTATAATAATGAGGTAGAAAAGGCTCATACGAAGACAGAGGCCAGTTTGACCGCCGCTGAGATGCTGCAACTGCTTGCCGAGGCGACCACCACATGTCGGCTGTGCGGCCTACACAGGGGGCGCACCCACGCTGTACCGGGCGAAGGCCCACCCGACGCGAAGATCATGTTGATCGGTGAAGGCCCTGGCTTTCACGAGGATCGCCAGGGTCGTCCGTTCGTTGGCCCTTCGGGTCAGTTCCTTGAGGAGCTTTTGGCGCTGGCAGGGCTACAGCGCAGCGACGTTTTCATCGGCAATGTGGTGAAGTGTCGCCCACCGCAGAACCGCGACCCACTGCCTGATGAAATCGCCACCTGTACCCAGACGTACCTCGATCAGCAGATCGCAGCCCTCAACCCTCTGGTAATTGTCACCCTGGGCCGTTTTTCGATGACGCTCTTTCTCCCAGGTGAAAAGATTTCCCGTATTCACGGTCAGCCGCGCACCGTTGAGGGTCGCCTCATCGTGCCGATGCTGCATCCGGCGGCGGCCTTGCACCAACCGCAGAACCGCCCTTTGCTCCAGGCCGATTTCCAACGTTTGCCCGCCATCCTCGCCCAAGTCGAGCACGAGCAGGCTCCTGCGCCTGTCGCCACGCCACCCGCCACTAAGCGGCCAGAAGATCCGCCACTCCAACAATTGAGTCTGTTTTAGCCATGATTCGTAGTTCCTTTAACGCTTCGGCCCGCGCAGGGCGTTCTGCCGCACACGGCCTACAATCTGAACCCTGGCCCTTGAAACTCTGTTTTAGTGCTTCATGAAAACCTATCGTCTCGCTGCCGCCGGTCGTCGCCTGACATTAGTGTTGCTCGTGGCCGCACTCCTGATCTGGGTCTTTGCGATCTGGAGTTTTGCCAGCACGTTGCGGATCAGCTATCACCCTTTTGCGTTGTGGCCAAGCCTGATGCAGAGCATGGCCGCTGGTCTTGAGGTGGGTCAAGTCGTCCCCGCACTCCTGATGCTGGCGCTCATGGTCGCCACACCGCTCTTGATCTGGAACCTGCTCG
>CAIRDL010000923.1 GCA_903877345.1 uncultured Oscillochloris sp.
CCCACGACCACCGGGACGCTTCGCTGGCGCTCAGCGTGACATGCGCGCTGTTTCTCAGGAGCGAAGCGAAGAATCTCGGCATCAGGAGGGGAGCGATGCTTCGCTAACGCTCAGCATGACATGCGCCACCTCCTTAGCGCCAACTAAGCGGGAGGTAGGTGCTGTACCAGTACGGGGGAATGGCAACCGTGCGTTGCGCCGCCGGACTGCCCCCTTCCACCAACGGGTCAAGGCTCAAGGCAACGTCGGTGCCTCCATAAAGGCCCAACCGGGCGAGGCTGACATTCCCAGTGATCGTGGTCGTGCCTGCGGCGAACACGGCGTTGCCGAAGGCGAGCGGCAAGTCGGTGTTCGCGGTCGTGCGTTTGGCCCCGAGGCTGTAGCCGATGTTCGCCGCCGCCCCCGTCTGTCCGCTGCGGCTGATGGTGAAGTTGATGCTGGTCGTGGTGCCATCGCCCCCAAACGTCAGCACGGTGATGGTGTAGGCGTTCGTTGCTGCCACACCAACGCCCGTCAGCGGGACGACCTGGGCACCACCGGGCGCATCACTGGTGACGGTCAAGGTGCCACTGTAGGTGCCGAGTAGCGTGGTGGTCAGGCTCACCCCGACGGTACAACTCGCGCTGGCGGTCAGCGTTATGGGCAACGTCCCGCAGGTGCTATTCGCCAGCGCGAAACCGGCTCCGGCGACCGTGATCCCGCTGACACTCATCCCGGCACCACCCTGGTTGCTGATCGTGACGGTCTGCGTTGCGCCCACTGCGGTCAACGGCTGGTTGCCAAAGGCGAGGCTGGCTGGATTCAACAAGAGGCTGGCGGTGGGGCCAGCGGTGCCTACGCCGCTCAAGGGCAGAGTCGTGGTGCCGCCGGGCGCGTTGCTCGTGAACGTCAGGTTGCCGGTGTAATTCGTAGCAGCGGCGGGCGTGAAGTCAAGCACAAGCGTGCAACTGGCCCCTGCGGCAAGCGTCGCCGGGAAACTGGTGGCACAACTGCCGCCCACCGCACGGGCGAAGGACGTTCCACTCACATTGGTGCCACTGATGGTGAGAGTCGCGTTCCCCGTATTGGTAACAGTAACGGTGCGGGTCGCGCTTGTGCCGACTACTTGGCCGCTGAAGTTGAGGTTGGCCGCGTCGAGGGCGACGGCGGGCGCGAGACCCTTGCCACTTAGGCGGGCGCTGTAGGGGCTGCCCGGCACGTTACTGCCGACGGTGAGCGTGCCAGGGCGTGCGCCGCTGGCCTGCGGGGTAAAGCTGAGACTGACGGTGCAACTGGCTCCGGGCGCGAGGGTGGCGGGATAGGGTTGGGCACACGTCGTGCTCACAACTTGGTACTCACTGCTCGGCGTAACGGTCACGGTGTTGAGCAAAAGGGGCGCAGTGCCGGGATTCGTCAGCGTGAGGCTCTGACTGAGGCTGGTGGTACCAACCAGTTGGTCGGCAAAACTCGGACTGGCGGGGCCAAAACCGAGGGCGGGAACGGTGCTTGTACCGCTCAGCAGGGCTGACTTGGAAGTCGTGGTCGCATTGCTGGTGACGGACAGACTACCGGCGCGCCGACCAAGGCGCTGCGGGGCGAACGCAAGATCAAGGGTGCAACTGCCGCCCGCGACGACGGTGAAGGGAGAACTGAGGCTACAGGTGCCACCGTTCCGCGCAAAATCGCCGGTGAGCGTGGTGGCACTGACGGTCAACGCCAACCCACTTGGGTTGCTGATCGTCAGCGTCTGGGTAAGACTGGTGGAGCCGACCGGCTGGTTGCTGAAACTCAGACTGGTGGGGATGAGGTTGATCGAGCGCACCATGCTGGCAGCCGACTCGACGGCGGCCCCCGCATTCACGATGCCCGCGCCGCAGATGCCCCGACAATCGCTGCCTGCCGGGAAGGGCGTGACGGTTTTCTGC
>CAIRDL010000924.1 GCA_903877345.1 uncultured Oscillochloris sp.
AGCATCCAACTGCCGACGGGTCGCTCGTAAAAGAGCGTGTAGAAGCCCACCACCTCAAACACATCCGTCGGCGGGAGGTGCAGGAGCGCCGCAACCTCGCGGATGGCCTCACCCGACAGGTGGCCGTACACATCTTGCGCCAGATAGAGTAGCGGCAGGGTGGCGCTGCGTGGCGAAGCATAGCGGGCGAGGATTGCGTCAATCTCTTGGCGATAAGGCTCAAGCAGCGTCATCGGTCTACCTCACCAAGCACAGGATCAAGGCTGGCAATCAGGGCGACGAGGTCGGCTATCAAACGGCCTTTGCCCATATGGGCCAGACTCTGGAGGCTAATGAACGAGGGGCTGCGAAAGTGGACGCGCCAAGGCTTCGGCCCGCCATCACTCACCACGTAGCACCCCAAAATCCCACGGGGACTCTCGATACTCACGTAGGCATCGCCCCGTGGCGGCTTAAAGCCTTCCGTCCACAGCTTGAAATGATGGATGAGCGCCTCCATACTGTGCGTAATCTCGCTCTTCGGGGGCGGCATAACCCGGCGGTCAGCCGTCTGGAAATTGCCGGGCGGCATTGCGTTCAGCCGTTCCCAAGCTTGCCGACAGAGACTAATGCTCTGGCGCATCTCGGCCATCCGCACGCGGTAGCGGTCGTAAATATCGCCCTGCTTACCGACTGGAATGGCGAAATCGTAGCTTTCGTAGCCCGTGTACGGCATCGCCTTCCGCACATCGTAGGGAATGCCGGTGGCGCGCAAATTGGCCCCGGTGAGACCATAGGCCACCGCCGCCTCCGCATCAATGATCCCCACCCCGACCGTGCGTTCCAGCCACAGCGGGTTGCCCGTAAGCAGCGCTTCGTACTCGTCCACACAGGCGGGCATGCGCTTCAGAAAGGCGTCAACTGTGGGCAAGAAATCAGCGGGCAGATCGTAAGCGAGACCTCCGACGCGAATGTAGCTGGTCATCAGGCGCGCACCGGAGACCAACTCAAACAGATCGAGGATCTGCTCGCGCTCGCGGAAAGCGTAGAGGAAGACACTCATTGCGGCGAGGTCGAGGGCGTGCGTGCCCAACCAGACTAAGTGCGACGAAATGCGCTGCAACTCGACCATCAGCACGCGAATGGTCTGGGCGCGTTCGGGGATTTCGACGCCGAGCAACTTCTCAACCGCCAGCGCATAGCTCAGGTTATTTGAAACCGGCGCCAGATAATCCATGCGATCAGTGAGCACCAGCGCCTGTTGGTAGGTCTTGCTCTCCATCGTCTTTTCGATGCCAGTATGCAAGAAACCGACATCAGCGGCGACATTCACCACCACCTCGCCATCGAGTTCCACCACCAAACGCAGCACCCCGTGGGTACTCGGATGATGCGGCCCCATATTGAGCACCATCGTCTCGGTCGTACCGGCCAACGCGGGGCCAGTAATTTCGTGGGGTGTCGGAACGGGGAGCGTCTGGGCCATAACAAGACCTCGTGGCCCCGGGGCTAAGCCCGGGTGGCGGCGTTACACCAATTCTCGCTGAGCAAGTCGCATGAACGGTGTCGCCAGAGCGCATTGGAATGCCATGCCTGGCAATCTACAATCTGCAATCTGCAATCTACAATCTGCAATGGCGTTACTCTTTCGCGAACGGCTTCTGGGCGTAGATGCGTTCCTGATTAAAGGTGAACGCAACCTCCTCCTCACCAAGGGGATAATCCTTCCGCTGCGGATGACCGACCCAATCATCAGGCATCAGAATGCGACAGAGGTCAGGATGCCCATCAAAACTAATACCGAGCAAATCCCAGGTCTCGCGCTCCTGATAATTGGCCGTTGGGAAGAGCAGGGCCAACGACGGGACGCAGGGATCTTCTTCGGGCGCACCCACCTTGAGGCAGATCCGGTGCAGATGCTCAATACTGACCAAATGGACGACCACCTCAAAGCGCGGCGTGCGGCCCAAATAGTCAACGCCGCAGAGATTCTCGAGGAAGGTATAGCGCAACGTCGGCTCATCGCGAAAGAAGCGAGCCACCTCAACCCACGCCTCGCGGCGCAGCGTGATATTCAGATCGCCGCGCACCTCCGCCACACCCAAGACCGCCTGGGCAAAACGCTCGCGAATACTATTGAGGACGGTCTGGTTGTTCATAGTGCTCATTTAGGGGATGGGGGTCGGGGGTTGGGGGTTGGGGGTCGGATGTCAGTGAGATGCAAGGCCATCCCCTATCCCCCATCTCCCATCCCCC
>CAIRDL010000925.1 GCA_903877345.1 uncultured Oscillochloris sp.
CCTATCCCCCATCTCCCATCCCCCATCCCAACCCCTTACTCCCTACCAGCTTCACGCGCATCACCTTCTGATGTAGCAGCATAATGCCATCAATAAGCGCCTCGGGGCGGGGCGGGCAACCCGCGACATAGACGTCCACCGGGATGACCTCATCAACGCCGGGGACAATCGCATAGTTATTAAAAACCCCACCGCAGGCGGCGCAATCACCCATTGCAATCACCCACTTCGGGTCGCTCATCTGGTCATAGAGGCGGCGCACCACGGGGGCCATCTTGCGACTGACCCGCCCAGCGACAATCATCAGGTCGGCCTGCCGGGGCGAAGCGCGGTTGATCTCCATCCCAAAGCGGGAAAGATCATAATTGGCACTCTGCGCGCCCATCATCTCAATCGCACAACAGGCCAAACCAAAGAGCAGCGGCCACATCGCGTTGGTACGGCCCCAATTGACCACAAACTCCAGCGAAGTCGTAATCACACCGAGGTTCGCCGCCTTCGTCTCTATTCCCACTTTAGCGCCCCTTTCTTCCACTCATAGACAAAGCCGACGAGCAGGATAAGGAAGAAGATGCCCATTGCGCCGAGGCCAGGGCCGGCGAGTTGGCGGAAGACGAGGGCGTAGGGGTAGAAGAAAACGACCTCAATGTCGAAGATGATGAAGAGCATCGCCACGACATAGAACTTCACCGGAATGCGCCGGATGGCCGCCCCGATAGGTTCCATCCCCGACTCATAAGGTGCCAACTTCCGCGCCGTACTATTGCGCGGCCCCAACAGCGACGAGGCGGTGATCACAAACACGGCGATGAACGCGGCGATCAGGAAAAGCACCAAGATGGGGAGGAACGAACCGAGCATAGCACCCTCTTCAGGCGACACACCCACACAGAGCCGCGCACCGTTGAGCACGGGCGGGACACTCAGCCTAACGTCAGAACACCCGATGGGGGCGTCCGAGCAGGGCGGGCGGGCGGATGGTGAACACAGGCTTGCAGGGGGAATTATACCCATAATTAAAATCATGTCAACGAACCCAACCAACGGCCTCTAGGGTATGGAAGGCCATCACCACACATGCGCTATAATAGGGGCCGGTTTGCCCAATCTGCGGCGCTCCTGCCATACACTAGGGCCTGGAGCGGCTACTTGTGGAGGAAGAACGCGGATGCCCACGCGCAACGTGCCTGAAGGCGAGACGATTACACTCCGCGACGGTAAACTTAGCGTCCCCGACCGCCCCATTATTCCTTTCGTTGAAGGTGACGGCACCGGCCCCGATATTTGGCACGCCAGCGTGCGCGTCTTTGATGCTGCCGTCGCGCAAGCGTATGGCGGCACGCGCAAACTGATGTGGTACGAGGTCTTGGCGGGCGAAAAGGCGTTCCGCGAAACCGGGAACTGGCTTCCCGACGCGACGGTCGCCGCATTCAACAAGTATCTGGTCGGCATCAAAGGCCCCCTGACCACGCCCATCGGCGGTGGCATTCGCTCGCTCAACGTCGCCCTGCGTCAACTCCTCGACCTCTACGTCTGCTTGCGGCCCGTGCGCCACTTCGCAGGCGTGCCCTCGCCCGTGAAGGCCCCCGACAAAGTTGACATGGTGATCTTCCGCGAGAACATCGAAGATCTCTACGCCGGGATCGAGTATCGCGCCGGCACGCCCGAAGCCGCGAAACTGCTCCAGTTCATTGAGACCACCTACCCGAAGGATTTTGCCAAGATTCGCTTTGGCACCACCGCAAGAACCGACGAGTTCCTGAGCATGATCGGCGCGCCCGCCGAAGGCAAGGTCGAACTGGGCCTCGGTATCAAGCCCGTCAGTCGCCTCGGCACCGAACGGTTGGTCGGAGCCGCGATTCAGTACGCGATCACCTTCCAACGCAAGAGCGTTACCATCGTCCACAAAGGCAATATTCAGAAGTTCACCGAGGGCGCGTTTCGCGATTGGGGCTACGAGTACGCCGAGCGGGTGTTTGGCGATTATGTGTACACCTGGGCGCAGTGGGAACGCACAAAAGCCACCTCGGGCGAAGCTGATGCTAATGCCGAACAAGCCGCAGCCCTCGCCGCAGGCAAGATTGAGATTAAAGACGCCATCGCCGACATTACGCTGCAACAAGTACTGACTCGCCCCGACGAGTTTGACGTGATTGCGACGCTCAATCTCAACGGTGACTATCTTTCCGACGCCCTTGCGGCCCAAGTTGGCGGCATCGGCATTGCGCCCGGCGGCAACATCAACTACGTCACCGGCCACGCTATTTTTGAAGCGACCCACGGCACCGCGCCCAAATACGCCAACCTCGACAAAGTCAACCCCGGCTCCGTCATTCTCTCCGGCGACATGATGCTGCGCTATATGGGCTGGGTTGAAGCCGCCGATCTGATCATCGCCGCCCTTGAAAAGACCATCGGCCAAAAGATCGTCACCTACGACTTCGCCCGTCTGATGGATGGTGCCCACGAGGTCAAGACCTCAGCGTTTGCCGATGCGATCATTGCCAATATGGAGCGCATCGTTGGTGATGAGCATCGCCTCGTCCACCCCAGCATTGGCCCCGACTTGGTGCATCCCGTCGAGACCGCCTCCTACCCGCGCCAGAGCGTCGGGGCACTGATGACCCGTGGCATCGTGGCGGTAGCGGGCAGCGCCCCGTTACGTGACACCACCCATCTGATGCGTACGCGGGGCATCACCAGTGTCGTCATCGAGCCTGACAGCGCGGGCGTTTGGGGCATCATGACCATGCGCGATGTGCTGAAGAAGATCGTCCGCGAGGGCCGTCCGATCAACGGGCTTACCGTCGAGGCCATCGCCACGCGCCCGCTGATCACCGTCAGTCCCGAACTCTCGCTAAAAGACTGTGCGGATCTGATGGTCGAACAAAACATCCGCCGCGTCGTCGTCGCGAAAGACGGCCAACCCATCGGCATTATCAGCGAAACCGACATCTTCCGCTCGGTGGAGGAGCGGAATTAGCGACACACACACGTATGGGCGAGAAACAAGCATCCCCAGGGGTCGTGGCCGACAACCGCAAGGCGCGGCACGACTACGACATCGAAGAGGTCTACGAGGCTGGCATCGCGCTCACCGGCAGTGAGATCAAGTCGGTGCGGGCGAGCCGTGTCAACCTGCGCGGCAGCTACGCCCGCGTCCTCAACGACGAGGTTTTCCTCTACGAAGCCCACATCTCGCCCTACGAACAAGCGGGAACCTTCTTCAACCATGTGCCGACGCGCCCGCGCAAACTGCTGCTGCATCGGCGCGAGATAAGCCGTATTAACGGACAAATCCGCCAAAAGGGGCTGACCCTCGTGCCGCTCAAGATCTACTTCAAGGGCCGCATTGCCAAAATCGAACTGGGCGTGGCGCGGGGCAAAAAGAGCTACGACAAGCGCGAGGACATCGCCAAGCGCGAGTCGCAGCGCGTGATCGAGCGAGCGATGAAGACGCGGAACCGCGACTAGGCTACGCAGAGGTTGGGGGTTGGGGGTCGGGGGTCAGGGGTCGGGGGTTAGGATTCAGCATTACGCATTACGCATTACGCATTACGCATTACGCATCACGC
>CAIRDL010000926.1 GCA_903877345.1 uncultured Oscillochloris sp.
ATCCTCTGCCAGCTTTCGCACCTCCAAGATCTCCGGCGTTAGCCAACGTGCGATCTCGCTACCCGACGTAAACTGCTCCAGCCTATCGAGAAGGCGTGCCAAACGCTGCCGTCGGTTGCGCTCATGCACGATGCTCTCGCAGTTCATACTTTTCTTCTGGTGCTCGTCAAGCCAGTCGAACCAGCGCTGTTTGTGGCGAAGTTCCCAGATCTCGAGCTGCCGATGGCTTGCGGCAAGCAGTTCGGCGAGTTCACGGCGCTGTGGGCGGTGTATATCACTCGTGTGCTTGAAGGCCCAACTGCTCACGAGCATCGTTTCTAGCGGTGCCGTGACCAGGCGCTGTTTTGCAGCACGCTGTAGAAAGTCTATCTGGAGGGTAAGGATGCCTGCCTCAGGGGCGTGGCGGGGGAGCAGAATCGCGAGGCCAAGCTGACCCATTTCATCGAAGTCGTCCCTGAAATCACGGATACGCTCAAGTACGGTCTCATCAAATGCCTTGCGATCCTTGGGCGACAGCAGCCCGCGACCTTGGGCGAAGCAAGCAATATCGGCGTAGAAGGCGTCTACGGAAGCAACGCCGCCACCTAAATCCAGCCATCGGCTCACCGGCAGGGCTGCGAGGTCACGGTAGAGGGCGCGTTGGAGTGCGACAAGCCCGCCCGGTATGCTAGGAACCTGCGCCAGCGCTTGGGCAATGGAACCTGCGGACGCCCCATGACTCGTGATCGTCTTCCAAGCCTCAGCCTCAGTCCGATAGCGGTCAAGGGCGTGAGCCACACTCGTGTCGAATTGCACCCATCCACGACAGAGATCTACCACCCGATCAAACTTTTGCTGCTCGCGCAACCGCTCAATCACAGCGAAGAGGCTTGGCCTGAACCGATCAAGCAGCGCTGATTCAGCGATGACCTGGAGCATTTCGCTTGTCTGTGGATCATCATTCAGCTCAATCTGCTGCTCAAGCAATCGGCCTAGCTCCTCGAACGGCCAGTCATTCTCCGGCTCCGCAAGCATCTGACGCACGAGTTGCTCTACATCGCCGCCAGCGCCGGTGGTTGGTGGCTGCTCAAGCTCGCGTAGCAGGTCGGAAAGCTGCCCAAACAGCTGGCGCAGGCCGGTGAGATTCTGGGTCAGCATTGCCGAGTCGGCGCGCAACAGTGCCGCTGTCGCGCGCTGCCAACTGGCAAACGGATCACGCTGGAGCGCCTGCTCAAGTTGCTGAGGGAGAAAGCGCCAACGTTTGTTTCCGTCTTCGACGAAACACTCCTTGTCCTGCAACGTCTGCCGCACCGTAGCAGCGCTCACCATCCGCTCTGCCATCACCAATGCCGTCAGATCATCCTCATAGATCCAGACCTGATCGCTGGACATGAAGAGGTCGCAGAGCGTCTCAAGCACTGATTTCTTGCTTGCCGCCTCGAGCCAGAGCGCGGTCTTGTCCTCAAAACGTTTCTCAGCCCGATACACTGCATCAGCGGTCTCGCACTTGACTTCCACCGCATCGAGGATCTGGTAGGTCACGCGGCCTTGCTCATTCCAGGCGATTCGCACCTCGCGCACCAGATGCGGCACTTCATTAAAATAGAGGCGGTAGTCACGATGGCGTCGCTCTAGGTAGACGATGCCGCCTGCCGGAATTTCCTCGTTGGCGAAGAACTGCCCAAGCTCGGGCTGGGCATAAGCGATGGGCAGCTTGCGGCTCCAGTCGAGCCAGAGCGTGAACTGCTGCCCCGCGTCGGTGACACAATTCACGCGGTCAGGCTGATCAGGGAAAAGGCCGCGAGCGCGCTGATGTAGGCGGAGGAAGCCAACGTTGACCTCGGGAAACGAGAGCATAAACTTGGCAACGTCCACTTGCTGCGGTTCAGCCGGGTTGATGCCCTGCCGCACCCTCGGTAGCGCTGCTGGCGCTAGTGGCGGGGGTGCATCAAGCGCTGGTTGTGTTTCGCCCCAACGCTGGGCGCGATCAAGCAGACCTTCCACATCTGTTGGGAGGGTCGGGCTTCGCAATTCCTGGATGCCATTGAAAGCGGGGCGCGGAGCGGCTCCCACTGGCGGCGGTGCCGGTTTCATCGGTGTTTTGGGCGGCGGGGGCTGGTCAGTGCCGCCTTTCGGCCCCCCACTCGTTGCGGTGCCGCCACTTGGCTTGGAGCCGCCAGCCGTGCTCTTCCCTGGGCGCGGGGGCGGCGGATCGCCTGTGCTACCATTGCCACTTGGTCGTGGGCCGGTAGGAGGAGCTGCGGATGTGCCGGGGGACTGAACTGGCTCGG
>CAIRDL010000927.1 GCA_903877345.1 uncultured Oscillochloris sp.
AGTTCCAAGGGTCTTCCAAGACCGCCCCGTTATGATAAGCGAGGCGTATACGAATCATAGCTACGAACGAGAAGGAACGAACGATGACTCAGCGCATTGCCCTAATGGTTGCCGCAGCCCTGAGCGCCTTCATGCTGGTAATGATTGCGGGCGTGGCAACGCGCCTGAGTCAGCCGTCCGTGGCGGTGGTGCCGACGGCGGTGGTGCAGGTGCCGACCACCGCCCCGCCGACAGCGGTGCCTGAGCCGCCTACCGCCGAGGCGGGGCTCGACGCGACGGCGCAAGCGCTGCTGATTGCCCAGCGCGACGCCGCTTACCAGGCGGCGTTGGCCCAGGCGAACGAGCGCATCGCGGCGGCGAACGCCCAGGTGGGCCAAGCGAACGCCCAGATCGCCCAAGCGAACACGCAGATCAAGCGGGCCAATAATGCGCCTGCCCCCGCCCCGCAGGTGGTCTATGTGCCCGCCGCGCCCGCGCCGACCACCCCGCCCGTCCGGGTCGCTGCGCCCGCGCCTGCGCCGACTAGCCCGCCCGCGCCGACTAGCCCGCCCGCGCCGACGGCGGTGCCCGCACCGAGCTACGCGATCAGCCCGGCGCAGGCCGCCTCCCTGGCCCAGAAGGTTTCCTACGGGGCGAGCCCAGTCAAGACGCCCGAACTGGTCAGTTTGCAAGGCACGGCAGCCTACGAAGTGACCTTCCCCAATGGCCTTGTCTACATTGACGCCAACAGCGGGGCTGTTCTCGCCAACAGCATCCCGGCCCCTGCGCCGCCCGCCGCGCCCGCTGCACCTGCTGTGCCCGCCCCGAGCGTTGGGGGTGGTGAGGGTGGCGAAGGTGGCGAGCACGAGGGTGGCGAGGGTGGCGAGCACGAGGGTGGCGAAGGTGGCGAGCACGAAAGCGAGGGTGGCCACAATGACTAAGACACGACCTACCGCCCCGTCCACTGGCGCCGTTGGCGTCAAGCAGTTGATTACCGCCGCGTCGCTTGCAGGCACCCTGGCCGGATGGGCCATGCTTACGTCAAACACGCCGCCTACGCAAGCCGCTGCTGTTGTCGAGGTTCCTGTCGCGGTCGTCCAACCGACCGCGACCCAGGCTCCGCGACCGGCCCGACCAGCGGCTCCGCCGCCGACCATCGCCCCGCCGCTGATCCCGACCTTGGTGCCGGTGGCCCGTGCGGCGACGGCGGCCCCCTTCGTACAGCGTCCGGCGGCAGCGGCAGCGGCGCGACCGGCGGCCCCGGCCCACGCGGTTCCTGCGTCAGCCCCGGCGGCTCCCGTCGCTGCCGCGCCTGCCGCCCCAGCGGCTCCGGCCGCCCCGGCGGCTCCGGCCCCCGCCCCGGCGGCTCCGGTCGAAGCCCCCGCCCCGCCGCCGTTGCGCACGGTAGACCCACCGCCTGCGCCGCCCCCGGCGGCGTCGCGACCGGCCCCGGCGGCCCCGGCCCCCGCCCCCGTGACCTCGACGCGCCCGTCGGGTCGCTAATCAGGGTTTAGGTCTCAGGTGGTACGTGTTGCGTGATCCGTGATCCGTGATCGGTCAGGATGCGGCCCAGTCACGCATCACACATCACGCATCACACATCACGCATCACGCATCACGCTTTATTTTTTCAACAGAACAACGAGCCGACTATGCAGCAGCTAGAGTTTCGGGCGATGGGATGCACGATGCTTGCCGCAATTGACAGCGATGAGCCCGAAGACCTCGCCTGGCTGGAAGAGGCTCCGCGCTGGATGGCCGACTGGGAAAGCATTCTGAGTCGCTTTCGCCCCGACAGCGAGTTGACCGCCCTGAATGACAGCCCTGGCCGTTGGACTTCTGTGAGCGCTGTGTTGTGGGCGGTGCTGCAAGCAGCCCTTGAAGCGGCCCGTGCGACTGGTGGCCTGGTGACGCCAGCAATCCTCAATGCGGTTGAGGCGGCGGGCTACGACCGCGATTTTGCCGCCGGAGCTTGGGCCGAGGAGCGCCGTCCGGCCCGTACTCGCCCCGCACCACTGGTCGGCGACTTAGATCAGATTGGCTTCGACGCACGACGACGGATGGTGCGCCTGCCGGTTGGGATGCGCCTTGACCTGGGCGGCATTGCGAAGGGCTGGGCCGCTGATGAGATTGCCCGCCGCCTCGGCGCAGTCGCCCCGACCCTGATTGATGCCAGCGGTGATATTGCCGTCAGCGGCCCCCAGAGCGATGGGTCGCCCTGGCCCGTCGCGGTTGACGACCCCTTCCACCCCGATGGGCAACTCGACTTGCTGCTGCTGAGTAGCGGCGGGGTCGCTACTTCAGGCCGCGACTACCGGCGCTGGCGGCAGGGCGAAGGGTACGCCCACCATATCATTGACCCGCGCACGGGTGCCTCGGCCCAGACCGACATCCTGAGTGCGACCATTGTTGGGCCAAGTGCGGTGATGGCCGAAGCCGGGGCGAAGGCCGCCTTGATTACAGGAAGTGCCGACTGGGTCGCAACGCTCGCGCCTTGGCCGCAAGCTACTGGTCTCGTCGTTCTCGAAAATGCAAGCGTGCTCCGCGCACCTAGTTGGGCCAAGCACTGCTGGCCTGCATGAAAGGGCTCTTGCTTATGTCTGACGATCAAGCCCCCCGCCGCCCCGTTGAGCAGGCGGCACCTGACGCAAAAGCCGCCGCAAAACCATTGGTTGCCCCGCTTGTGCTGACGAACGACACAGCGGCGCAAGCCGCCGCCAACGCGCCGGTCGCTCCGCCGCCTGCGCCGCGCCTCATCAAATCTATTTCCCCGGCCGTCCCCCCGGCCACGTCGCCCGCCGCCCCGGTACGCCCCCCACGTCCCGAGGCTTCGGCGGGCGACCTCCTTGATCTTGACCAACTGCCGCCGGCGATGTCCTTCACCGCACTGGGCATCCTGCTGTCCGGCGTCATCGTCGGGGCTTTTGCTGCCGTCGTTGCGCTGCCGACGTGGCTCCCCGGTCTGACCGAGTCGCTCCTTGGAACTGAGCCCAAAGCCTATTGGTACTTGTCACGCTCAAGCGCGATGGTTGCCTATGCACTGACCTGGCTCTCGATGCTCTTCGGCCTGCTGATGACGAGCCGCGCCGCCCGCCTCTGGCCGGGAGGGCCGGTGGCCTTCGATCTGCACCAACACGCCAGTCTGCTCGGCCTGGTCTTTGCCCTCTTCCACGCGCTTATCCTGCTCGGTGACCATTACATTCAGGCGAGTCTGCAGCAGATTTTGGTGCCTTTCACCTACGGCGGCTACCAGCCAGTTTGGGTTGGCTTGGGGCAGGTGGCGCTCTATTTGCTGGCGCTGGTTGGCCTAAGTTTTTATGCCCGACCGCTGATCGGGCGAACGCTTTGGCGGCTGATCCACATTCTGAGCTTTGCCCTCTTTGGGTTGGCGCTGGCCCACGGCATCCTTAGCGGTACCGAGAGCAGCACCAGTTGGGCTCCGGCGTTTTATTGGGGTACCGGGGGCAGTGTGCTTTTCCTCACTGTCTACCGCGTGATGATGGTCTTTGTGCCGACAGCGAAGAAGCAGCGGGTGGCGGCGCGGTAAGGCAAGGTTTTAAATCAGCTTGACAGTCTAGCGATCTGACGCAAAGCCGCAAGGAGCATGTGGTTGTAGGGTTCAACAC
>CAIRDL010000928.1 GCA_903877345.1 uncultured Oscillochloris sp.
GAAAGTTGCCGAGGGAGTAGGCGACGAAGCCGTGCCGCCCGCCTGACTCGATGAGTGCGGCGGGCTGGAGGACGTGCGGGTGTGCGCCTAGTACCACGTCGGCACCGGCGGCCACTAACTGCGCGGCCCAAGCTTGTTGGCGGGCCGAAGGTTGCGCGGCGTACTCGACGCCCCAATGCACCAGCACAACCACGGCGTCGGCGGTGCGGCGGGCGGAAGCTACCGCTGCGATGGCACGGGCGCTCAGCCAAGCGCGCCCCGGTGGGCAGGTGGTGCTTGGGGGCGGGCAAGCGGCGAAGTCGGGGTTGGGCCAAGCGATGTTGGCGGCGGGTGCCAAGCCGGTGCGCCCGTCTGCTGGATCAAGGACATCGTTGAAGGCCAGCACGGCGAGGCGCAAGCCTTGGCGCTCGAACCAGCTTGGCTCCAAGGCGGCGGCTTCACTTGGCCCTGCGCCCACCGGAGTTACGCCAACGGTGCGGAGCGTCGCCAAAGTGTCGCCGAGACCTTCAGGGCCGCCGTCGAGCGCGTGGTTGTTGGCGAGACTGAGGGCGGTGAAATTCGCCGCAGGCAGCACGGCGGCTAAGCTTGGCGGGGCGAGGAGCCGATACGGGCCGGGCCGCAACCCCTCGTGGCGGTCAGTCAGCGGACTTTCGAGGTTGCCGAGGGTCACGTCGGCCTTGAGCAAACCCTGCACCTCGGCAAGCAGAGCGGCGCTGCCCTGATGTTCTGCCATGTCAGCGATGTAGCGGGCCAGCATGACCTCGCCCACCGCCCGCAGATCGAGGGTCGGCCCAGTCACCTGACTGGGCCGGGTGTAGAGCGTGTGCCAGCCTGCAAGCGGCGCGGTATTGGCAGCAAGACTGGCGACGGTCAGGCTGACGAGAAGCGCCAGCCCGACCAGGGAACGGTGCATGCTCACGGTTGCGTCCACGGTGGCGGCGACGCCGGATCCATCACGACCTTCTCAATCTTCCACGTCTCGCCCTCGCGCTGGAGCGTGTAGGTGACATTGAGCGTGTAAGGTGCACGCACGCCGATGCGCTGCGGGTCGCCGGTGCCTTGCTGTTCCTCAAAGAAGGGACTGCCCTTGTAGAGTTCGTCGCTCCAGCGTTCGCGGCTTGTCACCACAGCATTGTTGGCATCTACAAAGTCGAAGGAACGCAACTCAAGCCCAAGGAGCTTGCTGCCGACGAACTGGCCTTGGGCGTTGAGACCGGCGATGTACGTCTGGGTATCGGTCAACTCTGACGGGCCGACGAACGGAGCGACACGCTCGGCGTCGGTGTACCAAAACGCCTCAATCAGCTTCTCATTAAAACGGCGAATGGTCGTCGCCAGGGGTTCGGCGGCGCTTTGTTCAACGAGATAGCTGCTTGTCCACGGGGCCAAGGGCGGCGCATTGCCTGCATCGAGCCGTGCCCGCCAAGCCTCATCGGTGAGCCGGTCGCTCATGGGTTGGGTGAACTCGTAATGGGAAAAAACACCGCCCTTAGCGAGGATCAAGCGGCCCTCAACGGGCACCACGACATAGATCTCGAACACGCGCCCGACCGCATTCTCCAACACTTGCCCACCAGGGTCGGTCGCCACATCAGCGACGATTGCTGCTTGCAGATCCTCGCCGCCCGCCGGAACGCCGCCCGGCCCTTGGTAGACACTTTCGTCATCAGCGGCGAAGGTCAGACCCTCAAGCGTGCCGCCGTAGAGACGGATTTGCTCGTACTCATCGGGGAGCAGCGCTTCGCCGCGCAGTTCCTTCTCGGCTAAGGTTCGCAACAGGGTCGCCAACTGGGCCATGTCTCGGAGTGCAGCCCGATCCTCAGGTGCCAACAAGCCTCGGCTTATCAGCCCATCGAGCGTCATCTGCGTCAGGGCAGCCACGCGGGTATAAAGCTCCGGCACCGGCTCGACATAGCCCCTCGGGCGCTCAGGTTCAGGGGGCTTCAGCGCGTCGTAGCCCATCTCGACGTAGACCTGCTTGGCGTAGAGGATGGTATCGCGCTTGAGTTCAGTCCACGAAGCGAGGCCCGTCGTGAGTTGCTTATC
>CAIRDL010000929.1 GCA_903877345.1 uncultured Oscillochloris sp.
CGAGGGCGAGACGCCCTCGCTCCCAGGATCTTTATCTGAAAGTCTATAGCTCATGCAAAGCGTTCTGATGCGCTCGACCTGAAACCTGAAACCTAGCCCCTGAAACCTTGTCTTAGTCAAGCAGCGAACGATAGAGCGCAAGCGTCTTCTGGGCAATAGCGTCCCAACTGAAATGGGCCTCGACGCGACGGCGCCCATTGGCCCCGAAGCGTTCGCGCAGCGCTTGGTCGCGGGCCACACGGTTAATGCCCGCCGCCAACGCCGCCGAGAACGCCGCCGGATCTTCAGGGTCGAAACTGCCGGGACGAAGCTTTAGTTGAATGAGGAGGCCAGTCTCCTCGGGGACAACCACCTCCTTAATGCCACCGACCGCCGAAGCGACCACCGCCGTCTCGCAGGCCATCGCCTCAAGATTGATGATACCGAAGGGTTCATAGACCGAAGGACAGCAGAAGACGGTCGCGTGCGAATAGAGCTGAATCACATCGGGGCGGGCGAGCATTTCGGGGATCCAGATGACGTCAGGGCGTTCGGCGCTGACAGCAGCGACGCGCTCCTGCATCTCACGGCCAATCTCGGGGGTGTCGGGGGCACCCGCGCAGAGCACCACTTGGAGTTCGGGGTCAATGTTGGGGATGGCGTTGACCAGATGCATGATGCCTTTCTGCCGGGTAATCCGTCCGACAAAAAGCACAAAGGGGCGCGCCGGGTCTATGCCATACTTCGTGAGCGCGGCGGTGCTTGTCGTCTTCTGGTACTCCTCAAGGTCAATCCCGTTGTAGATTACATGCACTTTTTCTGGTGCAAGGTTGAAGTGGCGCAAAATGTCTTCGCGGGTTTCTTGGGAGACGGCAACAATCGCATTGGCCTGTTCCAGAGCGGTGCGTTCGATCCACGAACTGAGGTGGTAGCCATTGCCGAGTTGTTCGACCTTCCAGGGGCGCAGCGGTTCGAGTGAGTGGATGGTGAGCACATAGGGAATGCCCCAGAGTTTGCTGGCGAGCAGGCCACCCATATCGGTGTACCACGTGTGGCAGTGAACGACATCGGCGTCGAGCGTATCTTTCGCCATCAGCAAAGAGCGAGCCAGGGCATCAACCGCGCCGGTGTAGCGGGGATCCGTACCGTGCTTCGTCTCGTCCCACTGGGTATAGCCACGGACGGTGAGTTGGGGCGTGTTGTCCTGCTGATCGCCGAAACAACGCACCTCGACAGGCAGCAGTTTCGCGAGCGCCCGACTGAGATATTCAACATGAACCCCGGCCCCGCCATAGACATGGGGCGGATATTCGTTGGTGAAGAGCGCGACCTTGCGCGGGTCTCGCATACGACTCCTTAGGAACATTTCAGATTGTAGAACAACAACGAGCCATCACTTGATGATCGCGCCACAAAGGCACGAAGCGCACAAAGATCGCGCTGGTCTGTTCGACATCTCTGTGTTCTTTGTGCCTTTGTGGTGCATGCGAAATCTCGTTGGAGTCTTAGGCAATTCCAGCTTTACAATTGAAACCTGCCACATGCTCTTTGCGGCTTTGCGTGAGCTTGCTAAACGGTAAAGCTGGGTCGAACCTTGCCCTAGACAACAGCGGCGGTGACTTTGAGTATCTTGTCGCCCTGCTGGATCTTATCCACCACATCAAGACCGTTGGTGACTTTCCCGAAGACGGTGTGTTTACCGTTCAGGTGGGGCTGGGGCGCGTGGGTAATGAAGAACTGGCTCCCGTTCGTATTGCGGCCCGCGTTCGCCATTGAGATGACACCACGGTCATGCGTGAGCGGGTTGCCGTAAAACTCATCAGCGAACTTATAGCCGGGGTCGCCCCTGCCAGTGCCGGTGGGGTCGCCACCCTGAACCATGAAATTGGCGATGACGCGGTGAAACGTGATGCCGTCGTAGAACCCCTCGTTGACGAGGAAGACGAAGTTGTTGACGGTGAGGGGAGCGTGTTCGGGGTAAAGTTCAAGTTCGAGCGTGCCTGCAGTGGTTTCCATTGTCACTTTATAGTACCGCTTCGGATCGATCTGCATCTCCGGGGGGCGGGTCCACGTTTTAGCGCCCACGTTGCGCTCCTTATGTTAGCGGCGATTGACCGAGGGATTATAGCATGTGACGGTCAGGCTAAGACAAGGTTTCGGTTTCAGATCAAACGCAGCGGAACAGCTTGCGCGTACGCAAACTGGAACGTCGCCGCGAAAGGCACCTAGGGACGCGGAAAATTTAAAACGTCTCTCGTCACCGCTTGACCCGTGCTGCGTGATCCGTGACTAGGCCGTGCCGTGACCGATCACGGATCACGCAGCACGGGTCACGACGGAACAATTGAAAAGATCCGCTTCCCTTACTCGGACGCGATGCGGCTTAGCCCGAGATGGTCAAAGCGCACGCTGAGCGGTCGCAGGTCGCCATTGCCCGCAAGAACGTCCCCCGTGGTCGGCGGTTCGGCAGTGCTCAGGCGTACACTAGTTCGTCCTACGGGGAGCCGCACCAGGAGGCTGTAACGGCGTTCCCCTGCGGCAAGCGGCACCGCAACCGCCGGGCCAAATCCCGTAAGCCGTAACGTGCGCGGCCCACCGGCGGGAAACGCCCCGAAGCTCAGGCGGTAGACACCGGGCGTCGGGACGATGAACCCCAGTTCGGCAGACACAGGCAGCCAGCGGGTGAGCAGACCGGGCGCAAGCGGCTCAACGGCACCCCAGCCGGTTCGCAGTTGAACCACGGGCGCGGGCGCAGCGGGCGGCACCGCGTAGGCGATCAGCCAGTTATCTTCGTAAGTCGGCGCAGCGACACCAAGCCCAGCCTCAACAAGCGCCCGAAACGCCGCCTCGTCAGCAGGCTGAAGGGCGAGCGGGCCGAGCGGTTGCTGTTTGTACCCAAGAATGTGGCTGTAGCCGAGCGTCTGAAGCGCGGCGGGCCAACCACCAGGCTCAAGGGCGATGTCGCTGGCGAGCCGCCCCGCCAGCAAATCGCGCAAGGCAGGCAGCCCCAGTTGCGGCTGCGGGTAGGCGCGTGAATGGTAGCCGCCGCTGATCGGGTGCCCGTGAACCGTCTGGAAGAACATACGCTCGGCGTCGCGATAGGTCAAATCGGGGTGAAACGGATACTCAAGCAGCGCCCCGTCACCCGGCGGCAGCGCGGCGAGAAAGGGCGGCACGCTGGGGGCGCGGGTAACGATGGGCGCGGGCCAGTATTCCACTAGGATGAGCGCCGCGAGGCCAGCGATAAGCGCGAAGCGCCGCCGGGGCGCAAGCGGTTTCCCCAATGCAGCAACCCCATAGGCCACCAACATGCCCAGAGCAAGCGTGACCAGCACGTTGAAGCGGTCGGGCTGGCGCGTGAGCCGGACAATCGGCAAGTTGGCGAGCAGCGCGTAGGGCAGCGGAACGCCGGTGTCGCTGCCGTTGAAGCGCAAAGTGGCCCCCAACGAAAGCACCCCGCACGCGATGGCGGCAAAGCCCCAAGGCCGTGCGGCGGGGCGTCGCCAAAGCGCCACCAGCGCCAGCATCACGACGGTGAGGCCAAGAAAAAAGCGCCGGTTGACCCCATAGCTAACGCCCCAAGCCCACGGCGCACCCCCCCAAAACGCGTGCAACCGTGGCGGCGTCAGGTAAGCCAGCAAATCAGCGGAGAGGCGGGCGGGATCGGCGGCGGGCAGCAGCGTCATGTAGTCGGTTTGCGCCGCTTCAAGCCCCATCGGCAGGAGCAGCGGGGCCACGCCGAGCGTAAAAACGGCGGCGCTACGGGCAAGCCGCCCCACGTACACCAGCATGTGGCTGCCCCGTGTGCGCCAGAGCGCCCAGGCCACGACCCCAACACTGAAGATGAGCAGGAAAAGCGTGTAGTACCAATCAGTCCAAGCGATGAGTGTAAGAAAAATGCCAGTGAGCATGGCGTCGCGGGTGGTGCGGCGGGATGCCGAGACAACGAGGGTTTTCAGCAAAAAATGTATGTACCAAGGTAGCCAGTGCAGCGCGAAAATCTGGAGTTGCCCATCAGTGATGAGCGCAGCAAGATGAAAGGGACTCGCAACGTAAACAATACCGGCGAGCAGTGCAGGGCCATCGCCAGTATGTTCGCGGGCGAGCAGCCACATGCCGAGGCCACCGAGGGCGAAAGAAATCAGCGCGACGGTGTTGAAGCCAGCGATTGGCCCCCACCATGCGGTGATGGGGGCGACCATAAGCGTATTGATCGGCGAAAGTGTATGGTAGAACAGATTCGGCCCGTCAGGGTAGAAGAGCCGGTCAGTGAACCAGGGGTTGCTGGGCCGTGCCAGGGCCGCAACCGTCCACCAAAGGTTCCAGACATTCTGCAAGGCGTCTTCGAGGCCATCTTTATGCGCGCCGCCCGGCAGGTCAGTGCTGAAGCGGGTCGCCAAGGGCCACGTAAGGACGAGGCCGAGTAGGAGGTAGAACGCCAGTACGAGGGGCCAACGACGAACATGCTGGGTGGGCGGATTGGCCTTCATTTAGATTGCAGATTGCAGATTTTAGATTGCAGATTGCAGATTTGCC
>CAIRDL010000930.1 GCA_903877345.1 uncultured Oscillochloris sp.
ATGGCTGGATGGCGGGTGTGCAACTCACCTGGGATGTCTTCGATGGGCTCCGCACCAAAGGCAAGGTCATGGAGGCCAAGGCCCTCCACGAACGGGCCGGAGTCGAAGTCGATGACGCGGCCCGCCGGATCGAACTGGAGGTTCGCACCGCCTACTCAAAATTCATTGAAGCCACGGAATTGCTCCAGTCACAGAAGAAAGTCGTCGAGCAAGCCGAGGAAGCCCTGCGCCTGGCCACCGCGCGCAACGACGCCGGCACCGGAACTCAACTCGACGTGCTCAGTGCGCGCACCGCGCTGACCGACGCCCAAACGACCCAAATCCTGGCCCTGCACGATTATTCTGCCGCCCGCGCCCGCCTCGAACGCGCGGTAGGCCTGAATGTCCCGACCCAAACGCCCTCTCACTGAGGATCGCCGACGCAAGCTTAACAGCGTCTTTCGTCAGAAGTCGCATCACGCATCACGCATCACGCATCACGCATCACGCATCACGCATCACGCATCACGCCTCACGCATCACGCCTCACGCATCACGCCTCACGCCTCACGCCTCACGCCTCACGCCTCACGCCTCACGCCTCACGCATCACGGATCACGGATCAGGCGGGAGGGGTGAAATCTTTCGCTTCCCTTAGTAGTCCGTAAAGTAAGTCTTCTGGTACAAGGGCTGGCTTCGACAAGCTCAGCCCGCGTCCGGTGGCTGAGCGGATCGCAGCCAACGCTTTTGCAAGAAAACTTCGTTGACGGACTACTCAGTGTGGTCAGCCCTCGGCCCTCAGCAATGGCGAGCAAGAAACGCCTGCATTACCGCAATATACTCGGGGGCGCGGGTCAGCGCGGTAATGTGGCCCTGCGTGTGGAAGGTATGCACCTCGGCGTGCGGAAAGCGCAGACGCAGGGCGGCTCGTTCGGCAGCCGAGAAGAGCGGGTCATCAGCAGTCTCCATCAGGAGGGTTGGGCCGCGCCAAGGGCTGATTGGGTGGAGTTCGTGTCCCTGGCGGTCCATATCCAGCATGACCCGCACGCGGTTGGCGAACTCGGGGACGGTGAGGAGCGCGACCACCCCTTTGAAGTAGCGCTGCCAGAAATGGTGGGCCGGGGTGTTGCCTGCGAGAACGTAGGCGAGGGCCACCGCCAAGGTGGCGTGCAACCCCAGGCGCGGGAGGCGCACAATCACCGCGAGGGCGAGTTGGAGGGCGCGGGCACGGGCACGCCGGGGCACGCCCGTGTCGCCGATTAGCAGGCTGGCGATGCGCTCAGGGTGCCGGTGGAGCAGGTATTGCGCGACGATGCCGCTGTACGAAGCCCCGATCAGTTGGATCGGCCCCGTCGTTTCAGTCGCGAGCAGGGCCGTGAGACCGGCGAGCAGTTCTTCCAGGGAACCAATCTCCGCCGGGTAACTCGGGGCGATGACGCGCTGGTGTTGGGCGAAAGCGGCAAGGTAAGGGAAAGCCATCTCGGCGATCCCCGGTGCCCCCGGCAAGAGCAGCAGGGTTGTTGGCCCGTGTCCGCCAACGATGTAGCGCCAAGTGACCCCAGCGAAGGTGGCGCACTGCGGCTGATAGGCGGCCCGGAAGCGTGCCAGTTCAGCATCAAGATCAAGCACCATAGCGGTTTTGCCAAGCTGAAGCGCGTCAGGTACCGACACCCATTGTGCGGAAGAACGCGGCGAGGAGGTTAGGCGATGCGCTCGCCATTATAACCCTAGGATAAGGTTTCAGGGGTCGGGGTTCAGGTCTCAGGTCGAGCGCATCGGAACGCGCTGCGTAGGCCAAAACTGTAAAGCAGCCAAGAACCTTGTCTAGCGCCCTTCTGTGGTACGATGCGCCCGCTACAGTCGTGCCAGCCAACGAGGTTGCCGTGTCCGCTGCATTGCTGGGCCAGTGCCGCTATTTTGCTGGACTCAGCGCCGCGACCCTTGCTGATGCGGCAGCGATGGCGCAGCGACGCTGCGTACCCGGCGGCGAGTTTTTCTTTCACCAAGGCGCTCCCGCCAACCACTTCTACGTGCTCATCGCGGGCCACGCCCGGCTCAGTCAGCTTACCCCCGAAGGGCGGCAGATCATTCTGGGCTTGGCAGTGCCGCACCACGAAATCGGCATCATCGCCGCCATCGAAGGGGCCGTCTATCCGCTTGACCTTCAGGCGGTGCAAGATTGTGAGGCGCTGGTGTGGGATCGGGCCGCCCTCAGTACCTTGCTGGAAGCGCACCCGCTTTTGGCCCTGCGCGCCCTGCGGATGGTCTCGGGGCGCTTTGTCGAATTGCAAGATCGCTACCGCGAACTGGCGACCGAGCGGGTCGAACGGCGCATTGCCCGCGCCCTCCTGCGCCTCGTCGCCCAACTTGGTCGCCCTGTGCAGACAGGCGTCACCGTCGCGGCACCCCTCGCCCGCCAAGACCTCGCCGAACTGACGGGTACCACCCTCTACACGGTCAGCCGCATCCTCAGTGCTTGGGAGGCGCAGGGCATTATCGAGAGCGGACGCGAGCGCGTGACGTTGTGCGACGCGGTGCAGTTGGCGCGCATCGCCGAGGAGGTGCCTGAAGGGTAGGGCGCGTCATTAGTCCGTGAAGTAAGTTTTCTGGTACGAGTACTGGCTTCGGCAAGCTCAGCCCGCGTCCGTTGGCTGAGCTTGTCGAAGCCTGCCGTCCGTTGGCTGAGCTTGTCGAAGCCTGCCGTCCGTTGGCTGAGCTTGTCGAAGCCTGCGTCCGTTGGCTGAGCTTGTCGAAGCCTGCCGTCCGTTGGCTGAGCTTGTCGAAGCCAACGCTTTTGCAAGCAAACTTCATTGTCGGACTATTCATGTCATGGGGGCCAAGCGCAAATCTTGTATACTGGTGCGGTATCATAGGCTCCACGGTTCGTAGCTTTTAAGAAAGGACGATCATGGTCATCGGCATCATTGGTTCGGGGAACATCGGGGCGGCGCTGGCCCAGTTGTTGGTGCAAGTCGGGCACGAGGTCGTGATCAGCAATTCGCGGGGGCCAGCCAGCCTGAAAGACTTGGTCGCCAAACTGGGGCCGCACGCCCGCGCTGGTACCGTCACCGAAGCCGCCACCAGTGGTGAGGTGGTGATTGAGGCGGTTCCCTTTGGGCGCTATCGTGAGTTGCCGGCAGCAGCGCTGGCGGGCAAGTTGGTGATCAGCGCCGCCAATTATTACCCGATGCGCGATGGCGCAATTGAGTTCGGCGGGCGGGCCCAGAGCGAACTTATGGCTGAGCATCTGGCGGGGGCGCGGGTGGTGAAAGCCTTTAATACGATTTGGGTCAAGCATCTGTACGAGCAGGGCGATACGACCAAGCCGGTTGCCGACCGTCGGGTGATCTTCATTGCTGGTGATAACAGTGCCGACAAGCAGATCGTCGCTGATTTGATCACGCAGATCGGGTTTGGCCCCCTCGACCTCGGCTCGCTCCACGCTAGTCTGATCCAAGAGTCGGACGGGCCGGTTTTCAACAAAGATCTCACCGTGGCCCAGGCGCTGGCGCTGCTCGGGAAGTGACGTACAACCACCCTTGTCGAAAGGCAAGCTTTCTATGCCTGACATACCTGACGGCCAAATTTCGCTGCGTAAGCCAACCTCACCGCCGTCGCCTCCAGCTTTCACCGCTATCGTTGCGGCGGCAGCAGGGCTGCTTGTGCCTAGCGAAAATGATGCGCCGCTGGAGCCTTTCCACTGGCCTGACCTCGACCCACTTACGCCCGCAGCGCTGTTGGCCCATTTAGACCAAGCGCCCACCACGCCAGTGGTAACAAGCGACCTCGCGCAGTTCTTCACGCCCCTGGCCCGCATCCGCACTTGGCACGATGAGGCGCAGCAAGCCACCGCCGCCCGCTTTGCCCACTTGCACACCCTCATCGCGACTACGCTCACCAATGTGGTCGTCTATCGGCTGGGCACCGTTGAGGTCGTGGTCGTTATTGTTGGCCACGACCCCACCGGGGCGCTGGTCGGCCTCCGTACCACGCTGATTGAGACATAGCCATGCGCTTGCTGCCCCGCTACCTCGTCCGGCTGCTGATCGTCATGGTGCTGCTCGGCAGCCTGACGGCCTGTGTGCCGGCGCAACCCCAACCACAAACCCCGGTTGGCCCCAGTCCTGTTCCGCCAACGGCGTTGCCCAGCACCACAACCCCACCGCTCAGCCTGCACCTCACTCTGGGCAACCCGAGTGGTGCCGTTGCCGACCCCGCGCAGCCCGCCAATTTCTTAATCCTTCGTAACCAATACGCCCTCGCCTACCAGCGCGACCGGGGCATCCCGCTGTGGGTCAGTTGGCATCTGGACGCGGCAGACCTCGGCGCAACCGAACGTTATACCGGCCAGTTCATCACCGATATGGCGTTGCCAAAAGGCTGGTACCGTGTCACGCACGACGATTACACCGGCAGTGGCTACGACCGGGGCCACATGGCACCTTCCGCAGATCGCACGGCGAGCGAGCAGGATAATGAGGCGACCTTCCTGCTGACGAATGTGCTGCCCCAAACCCCTGAAAGCAACCGGGGCGCGTGGGAGCAACTCGAAGCCTACGCCCGCACGTTGGTTGGGCAAGGGAACGAGCTTTACATCATTGCGGGCAGTGCGGGTACGCAAGGGACGCTCGCCGGGGGCAAGCTGACGATACCTGCCGCGACGTGGAAGCTCATCGTGGTGCTGCCCGCCGCAACGGGTGATGATCTCGCTCGGATCACCGCGCAGACACGGGTGCTTGCGGTGTGGATGCCGAACACGGCGGCGATGAAGGATCAAGCTTGGGCGACGACCACCACGACGGTGCGTTGTCTGGAGGAGCGCACGGGCCTCCAGTTCATGACCGCTCTGCCCCCGGCGGTGCGAACGGCGCTGGCAGGGCCGGGTTGCGGGGCGACCGTTCCGACCGTTGCAACCGTTCCGACCGCTGGCGTCGTTCTTACGTCGCCGACTATCACCATCGTGCAGGTGATTGCCGATCCGCCGGGCGACGATTTGGCGGGCGAAGCGGTGGTCTTGCAGAATGACGGGACGCGCCCGGTTGCGCTGACGGGCTGGACGTTGCGCGACCAGGCGAATACGACCTATACGTTCCCGACCTTCACGCTGGCGGCTGGGGCAAAGGTGACGGTTTGGGTGAAGGCGGGCACAGACGATGCGCGCAATCTCTACTGGGGGCGCGGTCAGGCGGTGTGGAATAACACTGGCGATACGGCCATCCTGAGTGATGCCGCCGGGACGGAAGTGGTGCGTTACAACTACTGAAGGCAGAAGGTTGAAGGTTGAAGGCTGAAGGCTGAAGGCTGAAGGCTGACGGATGACCGCTGACGGATGACCGCCGACCGCTGACCGACTGCTTCTGGCAACGGTCGGCGGTCATTGATTTGGCGCAAAAACAAGGTTCCAGGGCAATACCGCAAAACTCGCCCTGTCACGCTGAGCGCAGCGAAGCGTCCCGGTCGGGATTCTTCACTACGCTCAGAATGACATGTGTAACAGGGTGACTTTTGCTCTATTGCGTTCCAGGCTACTCTACAGTCTTGGTTAGCGCACGGCTTCCTGATG
>CAIRDL010000931.1 GCA_903877345.1 uncultured Oscillochloris sp.
ATCCCCCATCCCCCATCCCCTACGGCGCTACCCACTCCTCGTGCCGCACCGGCAGCCGATTCAGTTCGTCACGGTAAACCTGCCAGCGCGGCATGAAGCCATCCATTAGGCTGACGAAGCGCCGGTTGTGCGTCGGCTCCAACAGATGCGCCAACTCGTGAACGATGATGTATTCCAGGCATTCACGGGGCTTTTTGGCGAGATCCGTGTTCAGGCGGATGCTCCGCGTGCTGGGCGTGCAACTCCCCCAGCGCGTTTTCATGTGCCGCACAAAGAACCGCGCTACCGTTACCCCCATCACGGGTTCCCATTTGCTGATCAGCGGCGGCACCGCTGCGTGCATCTGTTCGCGATACCAGGCTTCAAGCACGGCTTGCCGTTTGCTTACACTGCTGCCCGGTCGCACCGTCAGCCGCAGGTGTTGGTGCGTTAGCTCCACCCTCGGCGGTTGCTCGGCCTCGCCAACGGTGAGCAAGTAGCGTTGCCCCCAGACGTAGTGGCTCTCGCGCTCAAGATAGTCGCGGGGTGTTTCTCGCGCCTGGGCTTGGAGTTTCTGCTGTTGTTTTTTGATCCAACTCAGTTTTGAGATCGCGAAGCTGCGGATGGTCTCCATACTCATACGCGCTGGGGCGGCGATGCGTACGCTGCCGTTGGGCGGGTAGACGCTTAGATGGACGTGTTTGATGTTTTTCAGCACGACCTCTACGGTGAGGTCGCCTAGCTGTAGCTGTTGGCCCATCAGTATTCTTTCTGCGCTTTGATGATCAGGAAGATGCGCTCGACTTCGTCTACGTTCTGCAAGATGTCGTAGAGCGCACGCTTGATCACCTGTTCGCGGGCTTGCACATCGCGCCAACCATCAGGCCGTACCCGCTTCACGCTTGCGTCAATTCTCTCGGCAAGCTGAAGCGCCGTGGCATCAACCACGCTGAAGGTGATCTGTGCTTCAGCCATGACCTTATCCGCTGCCGCAGGCTTCTCGCTTGCCCGCCTCAGGTTGTTGTACAGCGCCCGCATCCCTGGGCTGTGTCTGAGTTGCTCAGGGGTGTCGTCCGCGTGGCCTGTTGCGACCCGCTTGGCGAGTTCGGCGATGCGTTTCAGGTATGCTTCGTAGGCGCTGGCCTTGGCTTTGCGGTCGGCGATGATTTCGTCCAGCAGGGCCGACATTTTTTCGTAGTAGGCCGGGTCGTTCATGTGCGCTTTGATGATGGTGCTACGCACGTTGTTCTCGATGGTTTCGGCAACGCTGCTCGTCTGCTGCTTAATCCCCGCTGGCAGCGTGTTGATCGCGTCGGTGATGCCGCTTTTGACGATCAGTTCCAACAGGCCAAGGTTCGCAAAGGGTGAAATCGCCCGCGCTTCGTCCGCCTGAATGTAGGTGTCAATCAGGTGGCGCATGTCGGCTTCGTAGGCTTTCAGATCAAGGCTTTCGCAACTGGCTCTGCGGATGATTTCGCGCAGATCGAGGTAGTTAGTAAGCTGTTGTTTGAGCCGCGTAATCGCTTGGCTGCTATACCCCGCCCGCTCAAGTTCGTCGGCGATGTTGGCGTAGGCCCGCACCAAGGCGACAACCGCTTTGTAGAGCGCAACCCGCTGCGGTTCGCGGGCCTTGAGGTCGTCCGCAAGCTCGGTGTTGCCGCAGAAGTAGTGTATGTAGGCCAAGCTGTCCTTCGGCGGCGCGACGGGTTCGCACAACAGGGCCAGGACTTCAAGCGCGGTGTCGAGACGTTCGCGCCCTTTCTGCAATCGCTCTTGGAGCAGTATCTCTGGGGGGCTGCCGCCTGCGCTGTGATCGAGGGCGGAGGTGTAGACCGCAAGAGCGTGCTCGACTTTCGTAAACAGGTCTTTGTAGTCCACAATGAAGCCGAAGTCTTTGTCCTCCCCATCGAGCCGATTGGTGCGACAGATGGCCTGGAACAGATCATGGTCTTGCATCGCTTTGTCAATGTAGAGATAGGTGCAGGGCGGTGCGTCGAAACCAGTCAACAGTTTGCCCACCACAATCAGGAGTTTCATCGTTGCCGGTTCTTTGGTGAACAGCGCTTTGGCCCACTCCTCGTAAGTTTCAGTCTTGGTCATACCTGGGTGGGCCGCGACCACTTGCAGTAATTCGTTGTAGGTGTTGTAAATGAACTGCTTATCCGTCTCGCTGTTCGCGCCCGTCTCTTCTTTGGTCACGTCCTGGGCTTGCGGGTTGTAGGAGGTGATGACCGCGCATTTGCCCTTGAACTCGGTCTTTTGAAAGAGGCTGAAATATTTACACGCCTCGTAAATGCTGGTCGCCACGAGCATGGCGTTGCCCCGTCCGTCGTTCAGCCGGCGCTTGGTGCTGAAATCAAGGATCATGTCGCTCACCACGCGCTCCATACGCGACCGCGAACTGAGCACGATCTGCATGGTGCCCCAGCGCTTTTTGAGTTCGTCTTTCTGCCAGTCGTTAAGTCCTTTGGTCTTGGCCTCGAACCACGCATCAAGCTTGCTTTCGGAGCTAAGGTGCTGATCAATGTCTCGCGCTTCGTACACCAGATCGAGCACCACCCCGTCGGTCACGCCCTCGCTGAACTTATAGGTGTGAATGTAGTTGCCAAAGACCTCCAGGCTACTGGCTCGGTCTTGTTTGAGCAACGGCGTGCCCGTGAAGCCGATGAAAACGGCGTCGGGCAGCATGGCTTTCATCGCCCGATGCAGCTTGCCGCTCTGGGTGCGGTGGCATTCATCAACGAAGACAAAGAGTTCGCCTACGGTTGGACTGGGGCGGGTCAGCGCGAAGTCGTCGTCCGTTTGTACGCCAAATTTATGCACCAGCGAACAGAGCAGGCGCGGCGTGGCTTGGCCGAGTTGCTGCAACAAGTCGCTGCCGCTCATACTGCGTTTCATTGTCTCGCCCGCC
>CAIRDL010000932.1 GCA_903877345.1 uncultured Oscillochloris sp.
ATCAGCCCATCCAACGTGGCCGGGTTGAACGCCCCGACCAACAGTTCCATGTAACGCTGGAGTTCACCGGTCGCACGCAGATGTTCGAGATACCGGCTCAGCGGCATGTTGGTCAGGGTGAGAAGTTTCGTGAAGCTGATGCCGTAGCGCGTCCACAGTTCGTGCCGCCACTCTTGCTCCAGGGCCGCTTGAGGCCGGGGCAACACCGCCGCAAGCGGATTCGTGACGAGATTGAGCGTCAGGCCACCCGGTTGCCCATAGCCCAGTTCGTTGAAGCGCCGGAGGGCCGCAAGCGATTGGGCAAAGACGCCGTCACCGCGCTGCGCGTCAGTGCCAACGGGGGTGTAATGCGGCAAGGAGGCCAGCACCTCGACGCCTTGTTCGGCCAGAAAGGCGGGCAAATAGGCGTAGTTCGGCAGTTGCGTGATCGTCAGGTTGCAACGGTCAATCACCCGGCGACCCAAGGCACGCGCCCGTCGCACAATGGCGTCAAACTGCGGGTGCAGTTCCGGGGCACCCCCGGTGATGTCCAGAGTCGGGATGTTGGCCTGTTCAAGCAGCGCCAGTGCGGCTTCAACCACCGCCGGGGCCATAACTTCGCTGCGGTCAGGCCCCGCATCAACATGGCAATGCAGACAAGTCTGGTTGCAGCGCTTCCCGACATTGATCTCCAGCACGGCAATCGCTGGGGCGGCCCGCAACGGCCCCAGTCCATCCGCCGCCAAACGCTCGCTAAAACGCGGCACCGGCAGGGTGGCGAGAAGCTGACGCTGGGCTGCGGGCGAGGCCAAGGGGTGAGCGCGTCGCTCCAAGGTCGGTATCAGTTTGATCGTAGGCATAGGAAGTATTCTACAATGGAGCCACAGTGAGCGGATCAGCCGTTGCGGCAAAGGCGTGCTGGCGTTACGCGCAACCATCAGTGGGGTTACTATGGAGCATCGGGTCACGTACAAGATTTACTACGAGGATACTGACAGCCTGGGTGTGGTCTACTACGCCAATTATCTTAAATATCTTGAGCGGGGCCGCACCGAGTATGTGGGTGCCCTGGGTCGCCCAATCCAAGACTGGAACCACGACGGATTCTACTTTGTGGTCTACGCCCTCACGATGAAGTTTAAGCAGGCGGCGAGTCTGGGCGATCTCATTGAGGTGGTTTCGACTTTCGTGCTCACCTCGGCCTACCGTGCTCGCTTCAGCCAACGCATTGAGTGTCGCGGCGAAACGCTGGTCGTGGCCGAGGTGGACATCGTCTGTGTCAACCCGCAGCGACAGTTGCGCGAATTCCCGCCCTTGGCATCCGCATGAGGGATTGTAGAACCGCGTAGCCACACGAGCGTATGGTCTGACGCAAAGGCGCAAAGGCGCAAAGTATCTCGCTTTATTCAGCCTGACAGCGCTACTTCCTAAAATCTGCAATCTGCAATAAGGAAGCCATGCCCAATCTAAGCGCCCTGCCCTGGTGGATCTTCGCCCTGCTCTCAGCCGTGTTCGCCGCCCTGACGACCATTCTGGTGAAACTCGGTGTCGAGCAGGTCAGTTCGACCCTCGCCACGGCCATTCGCACCGTCGTAGTGCTCGGCATGGCGTGGCTCATCGTCGTCAGTCGGGGCGAACTGGCCCAACTCAGTCAACTCACCGCCCGAACGTGGTGGCTGCTCGGCCTTTCGGGCGTTGCCACCGGCCTCTCCTGGCTCGCCTATTTCCGGGCGCTTCAACTTGGCCCAACCGCCTATGTGGCAGCGCTTGATAAGAGCAGCACCGTGCTCATCGCGCTCCTCGCTTGGCTCGTCCTCCACGAAGCCACCGACTGGCGCGGTGCCCTTGGTCTCGGCCTCATTGTGGCGGGCACCCTGGTGCTCATCCGCTAGAACAGCGTATGGATCGCATGAATGACGCAGACCTCCAGGCGACCCCACACCGACGGCTCAATCAACTCACGGGCGAGTGGGTGTTCGTCTCGCCGCAACGGATGACGCGGCCCTGGCGCGGGTTGGTCGAAACGCCGCCCGCCGACCAGCGCCCTGCCTACGATCCGACCTGCTTTTTGTGTCCAGGGAACGAGCGAAGTGGCGGTGTCCGTAACCCCGCCTATCCCGGCACCTTTGTGTTTCAGAACGACTTCAGTGCGCTCCGCCCAGACCCGCCGGAGTTGCGCGATCATGCTGCCCCGTCGTTGCTCGTGGCCGAAGCCGAGCGTGGCCTCTGCCAAGTCGTCTGTTTTTCACCCCGGCACGACTTGACGCTGGCGGGCATGGAACTCCCTGCCCTGCGCGAAGTGGTTGCGACTTGGACGGCACAGACGGCGGCTTTGGGGGCGCTCGACTGGGTGCGCCATGTCCAGATCTTCGAGAACCGTGGTGCCTTGATGGGGGCCAGCAACGCCCATCCCCACGGTCAAATCTGGGCCACCGAGCGCATCCCCAACGAGTCAGTCAAAGAACTCGCCCAACAACGCGCCTACACCACCGCCCACGCCGACTGTCTGCTCTGCACCTATTTGGCGCTCGAACTCCAGCGCGACGAACGGATCATCGCCCAGAACGCCCATTTCGTGGCCCTCGTCCCCTTCTGGGCGGTCTGGCCCTTCGAGACCCTCGTACTTGCGCGGGCGCACCATGGGGCGCTGACCGACCTAGCTCCGGCGGAGCGTGACGGGCTGGCGGCGCTGCTGCGGCAACTGATTCGGCGCTACGATCAGCTTTTCCAGGTGCCGTTTCCCTATTCGATGGGCTTTCACCAGCGCCCAACCGACGGTGCGCCGTACCCTGAATGGCACCTGCACGCTCACTTTTACCCGCCCCTGTTGCGTTCGGCGACCATCCGTAAGTTTATGGTCGGCTACGAACTGTTGGGGCAACCCCAGCGCGACCTCACTCCCGAAGTCGCTGCCGCCCGTCTCCGCGCTTTGCCCGACAGCACCTAGCGTTCAGAGGCGCTCTAGGATTTTGTCGTGCGCTGTCACTACCGTTGCCCTGGGCATTGACACCCTATGGGCCTAGTGTTACGATAGGCTCATATTCTTACGCTGGCCGCTTTACAATTAAGGCTTCGTATGCGGATCTCAAGCAAAGGCGACTATGGGCTCCGGGCGCTCTTCGATTTGGCGCAACACCTTGGGGAAGGTCCCGTGCAGAGCGAGGAAATCGCCACTCGCCAGGGCATTCCGGTCAATTATTTGAACCAATTGCTGATTATTATGCGGCGCGCTGGGTTGATCGAGAGCCTGCGTGGGCCCCAAGGCGGGCACATGCTCGCCCGTTCGCCTGAGGCGATTTCACTCCTCGAAATTTTCACTGCCCTCGAAGGCCCCCTGCTCCCGACCGAACCTTCCCGCGAGGATCTGGTGCCCACGATGCCCGAAGACCACGATCTGGTCACTGAGGTCTGGACGACGCTGCGCAGCCGCATTGAGCAGATTCTCGCCGAACGTACCCTCGATGACCTCTGCCAACGTAAGCGTGAGCGGCTAGGCAATGTGATGTACTATATCTGATTTCGAGTAAGGTTTCAGCTTAACCGTCTGCTTGCCACACCGCTCCCCTACTCCCGTTCTACACGGTTGTCTGTAGAACTGAAGTAAGGGAGCGATGTGTTTCTTGCGGCCTTGCGAGAGATCGTCAGACGGTCAAACCGGTCTGAAACATGGCAATAGCCCAGAAGGAACGCTGTCGCTCTGAGTGAAGCGAAAGGTTGCGGTCGGGATTCTTCGCTTCGCTCAGAATAACCAGACGCCTCACAGCGTTCCTTCTGCGGTATTGCCCGCAATCTAAAAGCCCGCTACTTCAGCTCACGCTTCAAGATCTTCCCCGTCGCCGTCTTGGGCAGCGCCTCGCGGAACTCAATCGAGCGCGGGTACTTATAGGCGGCCAACCGCTCCTTGCAGTAGTCAATCAGCTCCTGCTCGTCAGCGTGCTGACCGGGCTTAAAGGCCACCACGGCCTTAATCTCTTCGCCCAAGGCGGGATCGGGCACCCCAATCACGGCAACCTCAGCCACGGCGGGGTGGGCGTAGAGAATCTCCTCGACCTCGCGGGGGTACACATTGAAACCGCCCCGAATGATCATATCCTTCACCCGGTCAACGATGAAGTAATAGCCCTCTTCGTCCATCTTCGCCAAGTCGCCGGTGTGGAACCAGCCGTGGCGGATGGCCTCAGCGGTGGCTGTCGGGCGCTTGTAGTAGCCCTTCATCACGTTATGGCCGCGCACGACGATCTCGCCCATCTCACCCGGCGGCACCAGTTCGCCCGCCGCGCCCACCAGCTTCATATCCACACCCCAGAGCGGCGTGCCGATACTGCCCGGCTTCGGGTCGCGGTGCCGATGGTTGAACGACGCGATGGGGGCAGTCTCCGAAAGCCCGTAGCCCTCCATGATCTTCACATTGTATTTCTTATTGAAGGCCAACAGCACTTCTACTGGCATGGACGAACCACCGGAGATACAGAGCCGGAGCGAAGAGAGGTCGTACTTGCTCGCCTCGGGATGGTTCAGCAAGTAGAAGTACATCGTTGGCACGCCCGCAAAGTACGTGACTTTATCGCGCTGAATGATTTCCATCGCTTTGATCGGATCGAAGCGCGGCAACATCGTAATCGTGGCCCCGCCATAGACCAGCGCATTGAGCACACAGGTCTGCCCAAACGAGTGAAAAAGGGGCAGCACCGCGAGGCCGACCTCGTCAGGCTGCAAAAAGAGCAACTTCTCGACACCAACCATCGCGTTGAAAAACATGTTGAAGTGGGACAACTCGGCCCCTTTGGGTTGGCCGGTCGTGCCCGAGGTATACAGAATGACAGCGGTATCATCCGACCCGGTGGGCACCAGTTCAAAGGTGGGTTGGTTCGCGGCCAGCAACTGATTGAAACCGAGCGTGTCGTCGGGCAGCGCGTTGGGACTGCCAGGAGCCTGCACGACAATCAGGTGGTGGCAGGTCTGGGTATTGCGGAAGGCGGCGAGCGCCTCGGGCAGAAACCCTTCCCAGACGATAAGCACTTTGGCGTCGCTGTCATCAAGGTGGTACTGCACTTCATTGCGCTTGAAGAGCACGTTGAGCGGCACCACGGCGGCACCCGTTTTCAGGATGCCGTAGTAAGCAATGGCGAAGTGCGGCGTGTTCGGCAGCATCAACGCCACCTTATCGCCGTATGCTACGTCCAGGGCGGTCAGGGCATTGGCAAGCTTGTTGGCCGCACCGTTCAGTTCGGCGTAGCGAAGCTTCACGTCATCGAGCACCAAAGCCAGTTTGCCGGGGTCACGGCGGGCGCTCTGCTCTAGGATCACGGCGAGGTTCAGCACTGAACGCTCCTTTATCTAGCTGCGGGAAGCACGGGGGTGAGTCCGATTATAGGCGGCAGCAAGAGCGGCGTCAACCGGCATGCTTTAGCCGCCATGGTTGCCGTCTTGACTCCGCGCACCAACCCCGCTAGGATTGCTTTATGTCATTCCGCGCTCGACTCACCTTGATTTACACGGGCTTTTTCGCCTTAGCCCTGCTGTTGTTGGGCTGCGGTACGTTCTTTTCGGTGCGCCAAGCCCTCGCTGCCGGGGTTCAGCGTGACCTGTGGGCGGCAACTGAGCAAGTGCGGCGCATTTTCAACGCCGGGGGTCTTGAGCCGATCCGCACGCCCACCGGCGAGTTGCGCCTTTTCCTCCACGGCCAGTTCATTCAGATCTTCAATAATCCCAATCTGGTCGCGCAGATCTTCACCACCGATGGTGAGTTGCTCGACAACACTCCCAACCTCAGCGGACGTTCACTCCCTCTAACCGCCGAAGCCCTACGGCTCGGCCCTGACGATGTTTTTACCGGCTACAGTCTTGTGCGCGAAGTAGACGCTGTCCGCGTCGAGTCCCTTGTCACCCCGTTGGTCCTCAAGGCGAACAACCAAGTCGTCGGCTACCTCCAGATTTCACGCCCGTTGCGCGATGTTGATCAGACCCTCGGCATCCTGATCTGGATTCTCCTCGGCGGGGGCATCATTGTGCTGCCCCTTGCCGCCGGTGGTGCCGCCCTGATCGCCGGGCGCGTCTTGCGCCCACTTGACCAGGTGACGCGCACCGCACAGGGCATCGTCCACGCCGAAGATTTGGCCCAACGTGTGCCCGTGCCGCCGCATCAGGACGAGTTGCACCGCCTGATTGTCACCATTAACGACTTGCTCGGACGCCTTGAACTGCTCTTCAACGCCCAGCGCCGCTTTGTGGCTGATGTGAGCCACGAACTGCGAACCCCTTTGGCGGCGATGCAAGGCAATCTTGAGGTGCTTGACCGTGGTGGTCTGCATAATCCTGAATTGGCGACCGAGGCGGTGACAGATATGCGGCGGGAGACCGGGCGGCTCATTCGCATGGTCAATGACCTGCTTCTGCTCGCCCAAAGCGATGCCCGCGTAGAACTTCGCTACGAGCCGGTCGAGCTTGATACGTTAATGCTCGAAATCTACCGCGAGTTGCGCCCACTGACTCAGGGCGTCACCCTCCGCATTGGGGCCGAAGATCAAGTGACGATTAGCGGCGACCGCGACCGGATCAAACAGGCGCTGCTGAACTTAGGCGTCAATGCGCTCCAATACACACCGTCGGGCGGCTACGTCACGCTTGGCCTTGAACGGCGCGACGGCTACGCCCTGCTGACTGTGGCCGATACGGGTATGGGCATTGCAGAGGAAGATCTGCCCCATATTTTCGAGCGTTTCTACCGGGCTGACCGTTCGCGTTCGCGCCACAGCGGTGGGGCCGGGTTGGGCCTCTCGATTGTCAAGCGGGTCGCCAACGCACACGGCGGCCACGCGACGATTGCCAGCCTCCTCGGACGCGGCAGCACCTTTGCGCTGTGGCTGCCCCTGCCGCCCGCGCCGTCTGCGGAAGCGCCCGCCGTTGAAGGATCTGCGACCCGTGATTCGTGATTCGTGATTCGTGATTGGGCCGTGCCATGACGCCTCACGCCTCACGCAACACGCAGGTACCATTGAAAAGATCCGCTTCCCTAAAGTCCGAGCTTGGTGCAGAGGCGGGCATTTTCTGCTACAATCGCGCCCATTGTCGCGGCGTGGAGCCTTCCCCGCCATTCACCCGTCTGTACGCCCAAGGAGTCTATGGCGAGCTCTGTATCGAGGGACGCCCACGCACGCGAACGGGGTGTCGGCTCGTCGCTGAGCCTCCCGCTGCTGAGCGCTTTGCGTCCCTACATGTTTCTGGCCCTGCTCACCGTGATCGTGCTTACGCTCGCCTACACGGTTCGGCCTACCGTGCGGCTTGATCTGGGCGGCGATTATGACGCGGCGTTCCTCCAAGCCTTTAATGGTCGTGAGATTGACGCCGCTAGTTCCGCCGAGGCGACACGCTTCCCTTGGGCAGCCGACCAACTCACGCTAACCGTCCCTGGGCAGCGCCGGGGCGATTGGCTTGCCACGCTCCACGCCGCCCCCGGTCAACCATCCGACAGCCTCGCTGATGTCGCTGTTGCCGTCAACGGGGTGCGCGTTGATATGCCCCGTCGTACCGCCGACAGCCTCATCGCCAAGCTCCCGCCGGAACTGGCCGCCGCCGAGCAACTCACCTTCAGCCTTGTCTCGCCGCTTGTGGGTGGCGCGCTGCCACCGCGCAACCTCGTCGCGGCCATTACCCTGGCACCAGCCCGCACCTATCGCTGGACGACAGACGCAAGCACGATTATGTTGCCCAACTTGGGTCGCGGCAATTGGGTCGTTGAGTTGGGCGCAGTCACGCGCCACCCCGACGGTCAACCCGTTGGGGCAGAACTTTTCGCCAATACGACGCTGTTGGCCCGGCTGCCCGAAAGCGCCACGCCCCGCCGTTTGCGCCTGCTTGTCCCGGCCAACACGCTCCGCGACGGCACCCTCGCCCTTACCATGCGGGCGGCGGTATTTGCCGATCCGCGCCCGTTGGGCGTCCTGCTTTCTGATGTGGTCGTTGCCCCTGCTGCCGGAGCGGGCCTCGCTACCGCCTTCCCGCCGCTTAGTGGTCTCGCGCTCGCCCTGGTGACAGTCCTTGGCACCTTCGCGTCACTGCAACTGACCGGGGGCAGTTGGCAAAACCGTCTGCGCTGGCTCGTCTTCGGCGTAACGCTGCTCACCGTGGCTGGGGGCTGGGCCGTCATGACCTATCGCTTCCCCAGTAGCTTTATGCTGCCGAGCCTCGCGTGGCTGGCTGGCTCAAGCGTGTTGCTCGTCCTGGCCTTGCGTTGGCTCACGCGCTGGCTGTTTGCTGCCGCCGGGCTGCCGCTTGCGGATGCCGAGAACTTCCTGGGCCTCCTGCTCATCAGTTTTCTGTTGAGTTATTGGCTGAAAGCGGCGGGGGCGCTCTATCCGTACTTTGTCGCAATTGATGTGCATTGGCACATGACCCGCGCCCAGTGGATTCTCAACGGCGATCTGCCGCTGCTCTACGGCACCCACAGCCCGCTGAATGAGACGACCATGCCCACCGCCGAGTGGGGCGCGAACCGTCCGGTGATCCCATATTCGCCGTGGTTTCACATCTTCGCAACGGTCTTTGCTTTCATGCCCATGCCGATGGATACGGCGGCGAATCTGTTTAGCATGTTGATTGACAGCACGCGGATCATCCTGATTGCCCTGCTTGCCCTGAAAGCGGGCCTGAGCCGTCGTGGTGCGCTGCTTGCCGCCGGTACCTACGCGGTACTTCCGGTGGCCTACTTGCTGCATTCTTGGGGGAATATTCCCACCGGCCTCGGCCTCTGGTTGACGCTTGTCTGCAATACGGTGATTATTGTCTGGTGGGAACGGTTGCGCGAGTGGCGCGTCATGGCAACGCTGACGGTGCTGCTGCTGCTGACCTTCCTTGAGTACACGGTCACAGGCGTTTTTATGGGCGTCTTCCTCGTCGTGCTGACCGTGCTGGTTTGGCTGAACGGACTGCGTGGCGGTGCGTGGGCCGCGTTACGCGCCCAACTTGGGGCGCTTTGGCTTGCCTCTGGTGTGGCAATGGCCCTGGCGGTGGTGATCTACTACGGCCAATACATCCCGCTAATCATCGCGCAGACCATCCCGTATATGGGCACGGTTTTCACACGTGGCCCCGAAAGTGTAGGCGTCGAACGCCCGCCCTTTGGTCAATACATGTGGGCGTTTGTCCCCCATCTGGACTATCGGATTTGGCCGGGAGATTACCTCTACTACGGGCTTGCCATCCCGTTGCTTTTCACTATTCCCGGCTTTAGCGCCCTGCGGCGGCAACCGCTGATCTGGGTCAGCTTCGCCGCTTGGGGCACACTGGCGCTGCTCTTCACCTTCGCTGGCTACCGTATCTCAATGGTGGATAAGCAGCTTTTTTACCTGCTGCCAGTGATCTGTATTTGTTGGGCCATCTACGCCGACCGCATCTGGGCACGGTGGCCCTGGGGCCGTTGGGCGATTGGGGCGGTGCTGCTCTACACGCTGTACGCGGCAATTGACCAGTGGCTCCTCCGCATTGTCACCTCGCCGGTGGTGGGGTGAAAGCGGATTGTAGATTTTAGATTGTAGATTGCAGATTTGCCGCAACAGGACGCGCTGCATTTGCGTCGCGGCTTTGCGGCTTTGCGGCTTTGCGGCTTTGCGGCTTTGCGTGAGATAATTCATGTTCGTGGCGATGTTACCCTTTGAGCAGCGCTGCAAGCCAAAATCTGCAATCTAAACATAAGGAACCCCGCGATGTTACTTGATGCCAATGTCCCGTTGGACGCCAACCCGTTGCCGACCATGGCCGAGTTGGCCGCACTTGCCGAGGAACTCGGCTTCGCCGCATTGTGGACGCCGGAGACCGCCCACAACGCCTATTTGCCGCTTGTGTTAGCCGCCGAACACACGCGCCGTCTTACGCTGGGCACTGCAGTGGCAATGGCTTTCCCGCGCAGCCCGATGGTCACGGCCCAACTGGCGTGGGATTTGGCGGCCTACAGTCGGGGCCGTTTCGTCTTGGGCTTGGGCACGCAAGTGCGGGCGCACATTGAGCGACGCTACAGTGCCCTGTTTGACCAGCCGGTGGCTCGTCTGCGCGACTACATCCTGGCGCTACGGGCGATCTGGCAGTGTTGGCAACAGGGCACGCGCCTAAACTATCGCGGCCCCTTCTTCCAACACACGCTCATGACGCCCTTTTTCAATCCCGGCCCGATTGACTACCCGCAGATTCCGATCTACATCGCTGGGGTCAACGCGGGGCTGGCCCAGTTGGCCGGCGAATTGTGCGAGGGCTTTCACGCGCACCCGCTCAATAGTGCGAAATACCTGCGTGAAGTGCTGCACCCGCAGATTGCCACTGGGGCGGCAAAAAGCGGGCGCAATCCGCTGGAATGCGTGATGGTCGGCAGCCCCTTCGTGATCACCGGCGCTGATGCGGCGGAACGCGAACAGATGCGGGCCGCCGTGCGCCAACAGATCGCCTTCTATGCTTCAACCCCGACCTACCGACCAGTGCTCGAATGCCACGGCTGGGGCGAAGAGGGCGAGCAACTCTCGCGGTTGGCGGCGGCCCAGCGTTGGAGTGAACTGCCCGCCCTCATCAGCGATGCAATGCTCGCCACCTTCGCGGTTGAAGCCGCGCCTGACGAACTAGCCGCTGCTTTGCGGGCGCGCTACGATGGTCTGCTCGACCGGCTCAACCTCTACGTGCCCTTCATTCCTGGTCAGCGGGACGCTTTCTGGCGCGAGTTGGCCCGCTCACTCAACCGCTAAGGTTTGCGCTTGCCGCCCCGCTTTAGGGCAGCGGGTCTTTTTGCTGCGTGAGGCGTGATTCGTGATCTGTGATGCGTGATCTGTGATTGGTCAGGGCGCGACCCAGTCACGCCTCACGCAGTAATCTAAAATCCAAACCGCGTCTCAGTGAGGAACCACCGGCAGCAACCGCTGGATCACCACCAACAGCCCCTTCAGACTGACAGGCTTGGTCATGTATTCATTCGCCCCAGCCGCAAGACAGCGCTCCCGGTCGCCCGGCATCGCCAGGGCGGTCAGCGCAATGATCGGCGTCGTCACATAGTCAGGCAGCGCCCGTAAGCGCCGCATCGCCTCCAGCCCGTCCATCTCTGGCATCTGGATGTCCATCAGAATGA
>CAIRDL010000933.1 GCA_903877345.1 uncultured Oscillochloris sp.
CGAACTGGCCGTCTCGGTTGTGGCTACGTCGAGACGTAAAACCGGCCTGTGGACCGACGATAAGACCATCCTTGGATGGCACGTTGGGATGAAGCAGGAATTTCTAGGTGATCACCCATGATCACCTAGAAAGTAGCAGTAGGCGGCTCTATCCGGCTTACCGCTTGCCCCGAATCCGAGTAAGGCCGTACTGGAGCATACAGAGCAACCCGCCGATGACCAACAGGGCCAAGACACGGGGGGGCCAGTTCGCATCGCCCACCCACCAGTTCAGAAGGAGCGTGGCGAAGCCGATACACAACCCCATGATCACGCCTTCGATGTAGATGCGGTTCAACGTTCGCCCTTTTTCACTGAAGGAAGCGGATCTTTATTAACGGTTCTGTCGTGATGCGTGATGCGTGATCTGTGACTGGGCCACATCCCGACCTGTCACGCATCACATGTCAATCCCTGACTGATCTTCACCCCGTACCTCGTGGCCCTGCTCCAAGCGATAATCGCGGCTATCGGTGGTGGGCGGTTCAATCGCTTTTTGCACCACCACGCCTGCCTGGATTAAGAACCAGAAAATCCCCCCACCGACCAACGCCAAGCACAGGATGCCGACGATAAGGATGACCAGCACCGTCAGTACCATTGGTTGCCTCGCTTGTACGAAACTGATCCGCGCTCCGGGCGGGGCGGATGCGCTTCAAATCGCTGCCGCACCAACCGGCGTAATGGGTTCAGGATACCACCAGACTAGCCCGTTGTAGCGTGGTTGTGCTCGTGGCACCAATTGCCCATCCGCGACAGGCACGAGCAATTCGGTCATGGCGGCCAGAATGACAGCATCGCGGGCCGGCTCCGGGGTAAGCCGCAGCCGGATGCGGATTTCCTCCAGCGCCTCGGCGCTATTGGCAAAGCGAAACGCCTCGGGGGCAGGAAGCAAGTCGAGGCGCGCAGGCAACCCGAGTTGATGGCAGACCGCAACGGCTTCGAGCGCCCCGGGCAGAGAGCAGCGCACCTCGCCATGCACCCGATACCAGAAGGGTGCAAGGGCCGAGGTCGGATGTTCGAGGCCCAAATAAAGCGCACATAGGCGCGCAGCCGTTTGGTTCAGCGCCGTAAGGAATGGCCCAATTTCACGCACACCATAGACGACATGGGCAGAAAGCACCACGTCAGCTCTAGGGAGTTGTGCGGGGGGCCAGTGATCCGGGATAATCTGCACATTCGTCAGCGCCAACTCACGCACGGTTTGTTCAAGCTGGCTACGCATCGCGGGCGACGGCTCGACGGCGATGACCTCGGCGACGTGGGTGGCAAGGTAGTGCAAGTAGCGTCCGGTGCCAGCCCCAACATCAAGCACGCGGTCAGTGGGACGCAAGTGCGGCGTCAGCGCAGCCATGAAGGCGTCGGGCTGCGGGTGCCGACGACTAGCCACCGCGTAGCGGTTGGCCCGACTGGCCCAAATATCCGCCGCCCGCTCGAAGGCCGGATCAGTCGCCGCCTCGCCTTGTGCCCGCTCCACATCGTACATCTCCCGCCAGACCTTCAGCCAATCATAACCCCCGGATCGAGTTTGCGTCAGCGTAGGCATAGTTGCTCCTTAGGATAAGATTTCAGATTTGCCGCACCAGGCGGCGCTGCATTTGCCCAAATGGTCAAGTACCTGCGAACCCTGTAAATTTTGTCGCCTTGACAGGGACGGCGCATCCTGTTACCCTTGGTGTGTCGGGGCGTGGCTCAGCCTGGTAGAGCACCGCGTTTGGGACGCGGGGGTCGTGGGTTCGAATCCCTCCGCCCCGACCACATGAGAAGCAAAACGCCGGTTGCCAAGCGCGAGGAGCGCAGGCACCGGCGTTTTTGATTGCCAGCGGTCAAAGCTTTGTTGCGACCTACAACCTTATCCTCGCTTGCGGCAGATCGCAACCCCATCGCGCAGCGGGATGATCACCGACTCAAGCTGCTCGTGGCTCATGAGGCGCTTGTTGAAAGCCTGAATGCCACGGACAACGGGCGGCGCATCGTCCTCAAGCACTTGGGCACTACAAAGGACATTGTCGGCAATCAGCACGCCGCCAGTGCGCAACAAAGGCACACAGAGTTCGAGCGCCTGGGTCGCTTGGCCTTCATTGGCGGCACTGCGGAGCACATCGAGGAAAATAAGATCAAAGTCATGGTCAAGCGTAGGCATGATCGTGCTCCACTCGCCGGAGTGGATGGTGCAATACTCATTCAGGCCCGCGCTGGCAACGACCTCTTTTGCAAGGACTACGCGCTCGGGGTGGCGCTCAATGGCGGTCAAATGGCCGCCAGTCTGCTTGAGGGCGCGCAGCAGATAAATGGCTGCATAGCCCGTGGTAGTGCCAATCTCAAGGGTTTTGCGGGCGTTCATATTCAACGCCTGTAGGTAGAGGAACTGACCCTGCACCGGCCCTACGAGCGAGAGCCCATGAATGAGCGCCCGCTCCTCAAGTTCAGTCAGCACTTGGTCGCGGGGCGGCATCAGGTCAAGCAGATAGTCCTCAATCGCAATGTTGGTAATATCGTAGCGCATGGCTCCCTCTCTGTCGTTGCGGATCATGCAACCGCCCTCGGTTGCGTCTAATCGTTGGCTGCTGACAATCGCTTCGTATCGTCATAAGACAAGGTTCGTCGGTGCTTTACAGTCTGAACACGCGCAAAGCGTTCTGCTGCACTTGACCCGAACCCTGAAACCTGGCACCTGAGACCTCATCTAAGGTGCAATCCGGGCTGATTGTAGCATAAAGCTGACCTTGGACAACAGCGAGAGTCAACCCGCACCCCGGTGCGGCTGACGGGCAGGCTGCACACGGGTCGCATGACACGGTATCGGTGCTAAAATGGGGCACCGCAAACGCCCTTCTTTGCACTGCACACTTGGCTGTCACTAACCGTCACCGGAGCATTCTGTGAGACGCTACACCCTCTTTGCGCTGCTGCTCATGTTCGCCATGCCCATGCTGGCCCCCACGACGGTCGGCGCAAACACCCGCGCCGGCACGCCTGTCCTCTTCCGCGAGACTGGACACACCCTCGCTTACGGCTTCCGCCAGTTTTTCGATGAACATGGCGGTCTGCCCGTCTTCGGCCTGCCGCTCACTGAGGTGTTTGGCGAAGCGGGGCGTCCGATCCAGTACTTTGAACGCGCCCGTCTGGAATGGCACGGCGATTTGGGCCTTGTGCAGGTGGGCCTCCTTGGGCGCTGGGCCGCCGAAGGGCGGCGTGACCATCCCGCCTTTACCCAGGTCAGCGCTGCGCCTGTAGGTGGCGTCTTCTTCGTCGCTACTGGACACACGTTGGCTGGCCCTTTCCTCGCTTTCTGGCGGCAGAGCGGCATCAGCACCTTCGGCCTCCCCATCTCCGAACCCTTCGAGGAACTGAATGACCAAGATGGGCGGGTCTACACGGTGCAGTATTTTGAACGGGCGCGCTTCGAGTTGCACCCCGAACAGCCCCCAGCTTACCAGGTGCTCCTGAGCCACCTTGGGCGTCAGTACCTCGCCGCGCACCCCGCTCCCGCTACAGCGGTGCAACCTGTGGATAACGCCGCCCGCGCCTGGGAAAGCCTGCGCCCGACGCGGGTGCGGCTCCCGCGTATCGGGGTGGATACGCCGATTGTTAGTGCTGGCTTTTCCCTTGGGCGGTGGGACGTGCCACGGCACACGGCGGTTCATTATTGGCCGATTGCAGGCTATCCCGGCACCGTCGGTAACATCGTTCTCGCCGGTCATGTGGGCTATCGGGGTGAAATTTTTAATCGCCTGCCTGCCACCCAACCGGGCGACGAAATCTTGGTCACAGCTGGCGGCCAAGAGCGGCGCTACATCGTGCGTGAGGTGCTTACGCTGTTGCCTACAGCCTTGTGGGTGATGGCACCAACCCCAGATGAGCAACTAACCCTGATTACCTGCGTCCCCCTTGGGGTTTACTCTCACCGCCTAATCGTACGCGCTAGCCCTGGCTAGGGAAACGGAGATTTTTAAAGCATCCGGGGCCTGCAAATGATGCGTGATGTGTGATCCGTGACCAGGCGTATCTTGACCGATCACGGGTCACGCATCACGGATCAGAGGGGATGTTTTACATTTTCCGCGTGCCTCAAGGGGCACGCCACCTGGGGAGGGTAATGATGCAACCGAAGCGAAAAAATGATACTCGCTGGATCGGCTGGCTGATCTTCTTCTTCGTGATGTTTGGGTCGCGCTTTTTGCCGCCCCTCACCAACTGGCTTGTGCAAGTTACGGGGCTTGCGGTTTCGCCAGCGCTGCTCATCGCCGCCGTCATTGGCCTTGGGGTTATCGCCAATGTGGTCTATTCGGTCGTTCAGGCTAACACCAAGGGCCGCACCTCCACCCAAATGCGTCTGCCTGAACCCTCGTTGCCGTTCCCACGCCCAAGCGCGCTGCCAACGAGTATGACATCCAACCCCAGCGCGGTGCCCCACATGCGCCTGCCTCCTGATGAGACGCCGCTCCCCAATCCGCCCCGCTTTGAGCCAATCATCAATCTGCGTGTGCTTACCTTCGGCCTCGTCGGCCTCGTTGTGTGTGGCGGGTGCTTCTTGCTCGCCTTGCTACTGGCGGGTGTGATCTAAGCCAAGATTGCAGATTTTAGGGCGTAGAGACGTAAGATAGCAATCCTATTGGAGTTGTTGCGTGGAGTCAAGGCTTCAGCCGGATAGGGCCGCCTAAAGGCTCGACTCCTTTTCATAACCTGTGTAGGATTGCTATATTTTGCGTCTCTCCCTCGTCAAGCTGCCATAGTTCTAAACCTATGCATACCTACGACCCCTTCGCGCATTACTACGACGCCGACTTCCGCGACCACAATGAGGATTTGTCTTTCTACCTCGCGCTGGCGCAGCGCACCGGCGGGCCGCTGCTTGAGTTGATGTGCGGCACCGGGCGCGTGTTGTTGCCCCTTGCCGAGGCTGGCTATCCCATCACCGGGGTGGATAGCTCGCCCGCGATGCTTACCCTCACCCGCCAGCGACTCACTGAAGCCGCGCTCACGGATCGCGCTACCCTGCTCGAAGGCGATGTCCGCACCTGCGCGCTGCCCACCGACAGCTTCGCCCTCGCTTTTGTGGCGATCAATTCCTTCATGCACCTCGAAACTGTCCGCGATCAACTGGCTTGTCTGCATAATGCCCGCCGCGCCCTGACCAAGCGCGGGTTGCTTGTCCTCGATCTGTTCAATCCTGACCCTAACGAGATGCTGTGCGAGGATAACCGGCTCGTCCTTGACCGTGAGTATTGGCTCGACGGGCGCTTTGTGCAAAAGTATGTGGCGATTGACAGCGACATCGCTGCCCAACTCAGTCGCGTTACCTATCTCTACGATGAACTGAATGACCAGGGGCAGCTTACTCGCCGCATGATGCGTTTCACGATGCGCTGGCTCTATCGTTTCGAGTTGGAACACCTTCTCGTCAGGGCGGGCTTTGTGCTGCGGAATATCTACGGTTCCTATGATCTCGACGACTATCTAAGTGGCAGCCCACGCCTGATTGCCGTGGCGGGACTGGCGCGGTAGGGCGATTGTAGATTTTAGATTGCAGTCGGCCCCCCCGACTGGCGACTGAGATCGCGCCTGCAGAGCCTCCGATTGGGCGTCGGCCTCCGCCGACACCGGAGTCGTCCACGCAAGCAGGCGGTCAACCACCGGCCTCGGGTGGTGCGCCTTCAGGCGCGAGCAATGGTGTCCCTCCACAACCTCGCTGGGCTTGCCTTAGTACCTAACCCTGCACGCTTGTTAGGCGACATGGCACGCCATGCTAAGTGACCTTGCCGCCATGCTAAGTGACCTTGCCGCCATGCTAAGTGACCTTGCCGCCATGCTAAGTGACCTTGCCGCCATGCTAAGTGACCTTGCCGCCATGCTAAGTGACCTTGCCGC
>CAIRDL010000934.1 GCA_903877345.1 uncultured Oscillochloris sp.
AGCCTCGGCCCAACGCGGGTGCTGTTGGAGGGTGATGAACATCGTCGGCACCCCAAAGAAGATCGTCACCTGCCCAGCATTGATTAGATTGAAGATCTGTTCGGCATCGAAACCCTTGCAGACGACCGAAGCCCCACCCGCCAGCACGAGGGGCGCGGTAAAGACATTTAAGCCGCCCGTGTGGAAGAGCGGCGTGTTGAGGATGGTCGTGTCGTCGGCGTTGAGGCCCCAACTTGTCACGGTGTTGATCGCGTTGAAGGTGATGTTGCCGTGAGTGAGGATGGCACCCTTCGGCAGGCCGGTGGTGCCGCCGGTGTAGCAGATCACCCACGGGTCGTGCCAGCCGAGTTCGATGGGCGGTACCGGCTCGTCGCAAGCCTCGCGTGAAGCCAAGAGGTCGTCGTCAAGATCGGCCAGTGCCCTACCGTCGAGGGCCAGCCAGCGATGCACCGAAGGAGCCGCGCCGTGCAAGTCACGGGCGGTGGCGGCAAACTCGGGGCCGTAGACAAAGAGCGTGGGCGTCGCATCGGCCAACAGGCCCAGCAATTCGCCTCTGGTGAGCCGCCAGTTGAGCGGTTGGAGCACCGCCCCGATTTTTCCACAAGCAAACCAGAGATCAAGAAAGGCGATGCTGTTGTACGCCAAGACCGCCACCCGGTCGCCACGCTTGACCCCCAAACAGCACACCAAGGCTGCCGTGCGGGTAACGGCCACGTTCCACTCACCATAGCTAATCGGGCGCAGCGCCGACTGGGCATCGTAGAGAGCTGTGCGTTCGGGCGAGAGTTGCGCCCGCCGCCCGATCCAGTCACCGAGATGCATGCTAAGAGGTGTTCTCATGTCGTTACCCGCCGATGCAATCTCTATTCAAAGCGCAGGCTGTCCCACTCCAGTTCGGTATCGCCGACATAAACCAGATCGCCCTCTTGCAGACCAGCGCTGAGTAATGCCTGACTGATGCCCGCCGCCTCAAAGACCCGTTGAACGCGATCCACCGCCTCGGCTTGGGCGAAGTTGGTCATCTTCATCAGGCGCTCAATCTTGACCCCGCGCACGCGCCAACCGGAACCTTCCGGCACGACGGCGTAAGCATTCTCGTCCACCGGGGGCAAGGGCCATGTCAGTGGTGGATCATCGGGGTCGGCGGGCTTGCGGGAAGGGGCGGGATATTCGCGAAGCAACTCGGCCACGCGGCGCAACAATGCATCCACGCCCTCGCGGGTCGCGGCGGCGATGGGAAACAGATCGGCGGGCGGCACGCCCAACGCATCGCGGAGACGCGACAGTTGCTCGCGGGCTTCGGGCAGATCCTGCTTGTTGAGTGCAACCACCTGGGGCCGATCCGCCAATTCGGGGCGGTAGAGGCGCAACTCCTCATTGATCTGGCGAAAATCCTCGGCGGGGTCGCGCCCATCTACGCCTGCCGCATCAACCACATGGATCAGTACGCGGGTTCGTTCCACATGGCGCAAAAAGGCGTGGCCAAGCCCGATGCCGGCATGGGCACCCTCGATCAAGCCAGGAATATCGGCGACGACGAAGCGGTCGTACTCGCCCACATCCACCAAGCCCAAATTGGGTTGAAGCGTCGTGAAGGGATAGCTGGCAATTTTGGGGCGGGCGGCGCTAATCACCGAGAGCAGCGTGGACTTGCCCGCGTTGGGACAGCCAGCCAGCCCCACATCAGCGATAAGCTTCAGTTCCAGTTCAAGCGTGAAAGTTTGGCCGGGTTCACCAAGCTCGGCGAGGCGCGGTGCTTGGCGCACCGAGGTGGTGAAATGGATATTGCCTAGCCCGCCGCGCCCGCCGTGGGCTGCACAAAGGCGCTGACCGGGGCGGGCGAGATCAACCTCGTAGGTGGTGCCATCAATGACCGTTCGCACGACGGTACCGGGGGGCACCTTGACGATCCAATCTTTGCCCTGGCGCCCGTGCATATTATTCTTTAGGCCGTTCCCGCCCGCCTCAGCGCTAAACTTGCGTTCGTAGCGAAAGCCAAGCAGCGTGTTGAGGTTTGTATCAGCTACCAAGTAGACATGACCGCCGCGCCCGCCGTCGCCGCCGTTAGGGCCACCACGGGGAACAAACTTCTCACGACGAAAGGAAGCGGCGCCTGCGCCGCCCTGACCCGAATGGACGACAATCGTCGCCCGATCAAAATAATCTTCAGCCATAGGTAATACACATTGGGGCGCATAGGGACAGCGGAAACTCCGCCCCTACGCGCCCCTCCAATTCTTTTAAGCGGGTGCGTCAGGCTTTGGAATCGCCTTGCGCCTCTGGCTTTATTGCGGGGGCATCATCGTCGCGAACCGCTTGCTTAAACTCACGGATGCTGCCACCCAGGGCACTCCCGATGCCAGAGAGCCGTTTGGCACCAAAGAGCGCGATGATGATCACGAGGATGATGAGCAACTCGGCCCAACCTAAACCAAACATAGCAGTTTCCTTGCGTAGATGGATCACCACCTCTGCGGGGTTTTGCCGCATGGTGCATGGGTGAGTATTACGGCGAGTCAGTGTACGAGCATTATACCTGAGTGTTGAGCAGCGTCAACCGCCATGGGGACACGGGGTGTGGGCATGAATTGACAGCGCGTTGAATGCTCTGCGCAAAGCGGGTACAACCGGTTGATTATCAGCGCTCGCACCGCCCCAACAGACGCCTAAGCTGACAGGACGGTTCTCTCGCCATAAAAAAGCACGGCGAACGCAAAAATTTGAAGATCCATGCGCTGCTTTAGCAGCACCCTTCCGTGTCGTGCTGCACGCGGTTGTCAGGCCACCGTCTCGTTTGCGCCCGAAGCCGTCTGCGGCTACTATAAACGGTATGACCCGCATCGGTATCTTTGGGGGCGGCCAACTCGCCCAAATGCTCACCCAAGCCGCCAGCGCCCTCGGCCTCGCGACGGCGATCTTTGAACGCACGCCCGACAGTCCCGCTGGTCGGCTTACCCAACACGAGATCGTCGGGGCTTGGAATGATCCCGTCGCCTTGGCGCGTTTTGCTGCCGCCTGCGACCTTGTCACGCTCGAAAATGAGTTCGTTGACGCCACGATTCTCGCCCAGCTTGAAGCGCAGGGGCTGCCGGTCTACCCGACGGCAGCGACCGTCAGCTTGGTGCAAGATAAGCTGACCCAGAAAGAGACGCTTGCCGCCGCCGGTCTCGCGGTACCCGCCTTCCGTGGCGTTACCTCGCCCGCCGCAGTGGTGCAAGCCGGTGCCGACTTAGGTTGGCCCCTCGTACTCAAAGCGCGGCGCAACGGCTACGACGGCTACGGCAATGCAACCCTCCACACGCCCGCCGAGGTGCCTGCGGCGTGGCAGCGCCTTGCCCGTGGGGACGGTGCGCTGCTTGTTGAGGCGTGGGTGCCGTTCGTTCGCGAACTTGCCGTGATGGTGGCGCGTGGCCGTGATGGCGTCAGTCGGGCCTACCCGGTGGTCGAGACCGTGCAACAGCAGCATATCTGCCAACTCGTTCGCGCCCCCGCGCTGTTGCCCCCTGAGGAAGCCGCCGTCGCAACCGCTCTGTCCCTCAAGGCGGTTGAAGCGGTGCATGGGATTGGCATCTTCGGCGTCGAGTTGTTTGAATTGGCGGATGGACGGGTGCTTTTTAATGAACTGGCCCCGCGTCCTCATAATTCGGGCCACTACACCATTGAGGGGTGTGCCACGTCGCAGTTCGAGAACCACCTGCGGGCGATCCTCGGTTGGCCCCTCGGCTCAGTGGCACTGCGGGCACCGGCGGTCGTGATGCTGAATCTGTTGGGACGCCGCACCGGCCCAGTTCGCCCTGCCGATCTCCGCGAGGCACTTGCGGTGCAGGGCGCACACTTTCACCTCTACGGAAAGCGCGAGGCGCGGGTGGGCCGTAAGTTGGGGCACGTCACCGCCCTCGGCGCAACCCTCGCCGAGGCCGAAGCTATCGCCCGTCAGGCAGCGGATCTGGTGCAGTTGTAGGGTCACTCCAGCTTCGCCAGTGCCTGTGGTACACTCCTTTTAGGAAAGCGGATCTTTTCAACTGTTTCGTCATGATGCGTGATGCGTGATGCGTGATGCGTGATGCGTGATGCGTGATGCGTGATGCGTGATGCGTGATGCGTGATGCGTGATGCGTGATGCGTGATGCGTGATGCGTGATGC
>CAIRDL010000935.1 GCA_903877345.1 uncultured Oscillochloris sp.
CGCTACGATTCTCGCCCAACTTGAAGCGCAGGGGTTGCCGGTCTACCCGACAGCGGCGACCGTCAGCTTGGTGCAAGACAAGCTGACGCAGAAAGAGACGCTTGCCGCCGCCGGTCTCGCGGTACCTGCCTTCCGTGGCGTCACTTCGCCCGCCGACGTAGTGCAAGCCGGTGCCGACCTAGGTTGGCCCCTCGTGCTCAAAGTGCGGCGCAACGGCTACGACGGCTACGGCAACGCGACCATCCACACGCCCGCCGAGGTGCCTGCAGCGTGGCAGCGCCTTGCCCGTGAGGATGGTGCGCTGCTTGTTGAGGCGTGGGTGCCGTTCGTTCGCGAACTCGCCGTAATGGTGGCACGTGGCCGCGATGGCGTCAGTCGCGCCTACCCGGTGGTCGAGACTGTGCAGCAACAGCATATCTGCCAACTCGTTCGTGCCCCCGCGCTCTTGCCCCCTACGGCGGTCGCCGTTGCAACCGCGTTGGCCCTCAAGGCGGTTGAAGCGGTGCATGGGATTGGCATCTTCGGCGTCGAGTTGTTTGAATTGGCGGATGGGCGGGTGCTTTTTAATGAACTGGCCCCGCGCCCCCATAATTCGGGCCACTACACCATCGAGGGCTGCGCCACGTCGCAGTTCGAGAACCACCTGCGGGCGGTGCTCGGTTGGCCGCTCGGCTCGGTGGAGCTACGGGCACCGGCAGTCGTGATGCTGAATCTATTGGGACGCCGCACCGGCCCGGTTCGCCCTGCCGATCTCCGCGAGGCCCTTGCGGTGCAGGGCGCGCACTTTCACCTCTACGGGAAGCGCGAGGCGCGGGTGGGCCGTAAGTTGGGGCACGTCACCGCCCTCGGTGCAACGCTTGCCGAGGCCGAGGCCATCGCCCGTCAGGCGGCGGATCTGGTTCAGTTGTAGGGCGCGATTCCAGGTGCGTCCAGCTTCGCCAGTGCCTGTGGTACACTCCTTTTAGGAAAGCGGATCTTTTCAATTGTTTCGTCATGATCCGTGATCGGTGATCCGTGATCCGTGATCCGTGATCCGTGATCCGTGATCGGTCACGGCACGGTCTAGTCACGCATCACGGATCACGGATCAAAAGGAACATCCTTATGTTCGGCCAAAATACAGGCACCCTCGACCGCGATCTTCGCCTCGGCCTCGCCGCTTTCTGCGGCTTACTCACGCTATTTGCGCCGCTCAACGGTTTGTGGCCGCTCGTCCCGGCAATCTTTGGCATCTTGATGCTCGTCACCGCCGCCACCGGCATCTGCCCGCTCTATATGCTCTTCGGCATCAACACCTGTGGCGTTCCGGCCAAGCCGACCACCACGGAACCGTAGGCCCAATGCCGCGCCCTAACGCACCCTCCGTGGTGACAACCCCTGAGCTTGGTTCGATCTACCTCAACGCGCAACCCCACGCCCTCACCATCTCGGACAATCTGCACACCACGTACAGCTTCGACCGCGAAGGGCGCTTGCTGAGTTGTTTCGTCGGCGGGCAAAACTACCGCTGCGGGTTCTGTGGCGAGATTTTGCTGAAGGCGACCCTGGCTGGCGGGAAACTCCGCCGCCGTTTGCGCCCTGATGAACGGGACGATCTGCTTGAGGCTGTGCATACCGCCGTGACGCGCCTCAGCACGGGCCTTGCGAACTATGTGCCCGCCGAGGTACATGCTTGGCTCGCGACGGTGTTGGCCTGGGATGCAGCCCGTCATACGCACGACCGCCAGACCTTTCAGACGATTTACAAGCCGGTGAGCATTGTGCCGCCTGACCAGTACCAGGCGGTGGTGGTGCAGGCTACCGAGGGCTGTAGCTGGAACCGCTGTAGCTTCTGCACGTTCTATCGCGACCGCCCCTTTCGGATCAAGACGCCGACTGAGCTACGCACGCACCTGCACCAGATCAAGGCGTTCCTCGGTCGTGGCTTGGCCCTGCGCCAAGCCGTCTTTTTGGGCGACGCCAACGCGCTGATTGTCCCGCAGCCACGCCTGCGCGAGTTGTTGGCAGTGCTGCACGACGAGTTGCCGTCAGCAACCCCGGGCGTGCCTCGCAAGCTCTACGCTTTTCTCGACATCTTCGGCGGCGAACACAAGACGACGGCGCAATACGCCGAGTTAGGGGCTGCCGGGATGCGGCGCATTTACCTTGGGCTTGAGAGTGGCGACGCAACGGTATTCGACCTGCTCAACAAACCCGGTTCACCGGCGGCTTGCATTGAGGTCGTGCGGACGATTAAGGCCAGTGGGATCAATGTGGGCATCATCCTGTTGGCTGGGCCAGGTGGCGCGACCCTCGCCCACCAGCACGTCACGCAATCGCTGGCTGCTCTGGCGGCGATGGAGCTTACGGCGGGCGATTTAGTCTATGTCTCGCCGCTGATTGTGCCTGCCGACGGCCCCTACGCGCAACAGGCCCGCGCCTTGGGGCTTGTCCCGCTTGATGCAGACGGCTTGGCGTCCCAGTTGGCAACCCTGAAGGTCGGGGCTGTTGCCGCAACCGCGCACCGCCCAAAGGTGGCGCTGTATCATATTGAGGAATGGATCTACTGAGGCGGATTGCAGTACTACAACAAGCTTTTGCCACAGAAGAACACAGAAGAGAAGCCCACAGAAATACAGTTTTCTGTGGGCTTCCGTGCCTTTCTGTGACCGTAGGAAGAGAAGCTACAGTATACGAGGGTCCCGACCGGGATTCTTCGCTGCGCTCAGCATGACAAAACGCCTCACCGCGTTCCTTTGGCGGCGACGACGGCGACGACCGGCGTGGTGGTAAAGGTGGCGATGGCCGCGATGCCGGTGCGCCCGCCGACGAAGAGGCCAGCCGCACACGACGCAACAGAGGTACCTACGGCAACAGCGGTGGTCGGGTCAGGCACCGTCGTGCGCTAGTTCGGCGTGCGGGCGATATTGGTGTTCCAGACCGCGTAGCCTGCGCGTCCGGTGGTCGGGTCTTCGAGGCTGGCCGGGGCGTAGGCGGTTGCGCCCACGTCGGTGAGGGCTAGGGTTGTGGCGTCGAGCCAAACCATGCGCTCTGGCTCGCCAAGGCCGAACTCCGGGCAGGCTTTGACGCTGGTCGTCGCATAGCCCCAGACTTCGCCAGGTTTGCCCGCTGTTCTTGGTGAAAAAGGCGGCGGTCGCGGCACGGCAAGCCAGGCAAGGCAGTCCCGCGTGGCGAGCGAGCAGGTGCCACGCGGCCCTAAGAACGCATTAGCGCTCATGAATCACGAATTAGAAGTTCTATAGCAATCCTATTGGGGGTGTTGCGTGGAGTCAAGGCTTCAGCCGGATAGGGCCGCCTAAAGGCTCGACTCCTTTTCATAACCTGTGTAGGATTGCTATAGGAAGGAATTAGCGCCCGCGA
>CAIRDL010000936.1 GCA_903877345.1 uncultured Oscillochloris sp.
AAACCCTGGCTGTCGGTCGGCACCTCAGCATCTGCTTGAGCCGGGGCGTCTGGGCGTCACCCTGCAGTGCCGCCGTCAGCACGACGAGATCCGCCTCGACGGCAAGTTCCTGGCGCAACAGTGCATCGTAGACCGTGACGACCAAGCGCCCATTGCGCGTCTTGACGGCGGGCGGGTGCTCGGCGTCGTAGCGGATGCGGAAGGGCCGCACCTCCTCAAGCATCTGCGTAAAGCGTTCTTCCTGCCCCTTGCCGTAAACGCGCATGTCTTGATGGAGCATAAAAACCGTCGCCTCAGGGGCGACGCGATGCACCATGCGCGCATTTTTGACCGCAATCGTACAGCCGATGCGACAACAGGCCGGGTTGGTCGCGTCAAGCGAACCGGCACAGTTGATCATCACCACGGTACGGGGCGAACCGAGGGTGCCGTCGCGCAGACGGCGCTCCAGTTCAAGCTGGGTAATCACGCGGGGGTCGTCGCCGTAGCCGTAGCGTCCGCGCAGATTGACCTCGCGGTAGCCGGTTGCGACAATCATGGTGCCGACTTGGAGTTCGGTGATCGTGCCGCCGACACCTTCGTCCAGCGTAACCTGGAAGTTGCCGATGTAGCCGGAGACCTCGCGCACCTCGGTGCTGAGGAAGAGCTTGATGCGGGGGCGCTGGAGCACCGCCTGAACGAGTTGTTCGCGCAACTCACTGGCGGGCGTGTCGGTGGGCGTGAGCAGGCCCAGCGTATTGAGTTTGCCGCCCAAGACGCCCTCGCGCTCAACCAAGTACGTTTCGAGGCCCATATCGGCCAAGGTCAGCGCGGCGGTCATGCCGGCGACACCGCCGCCAATCACCAGACAACTCGGCGTGACCTCGACGGTCTGGGCGGGCAAAGGGCGCAGTCGGTCGGCCCGCGCCACCGCCATCCGCACGAGATCCTCGGCCTTAGCGGTCGCCGGGCCAACATCCCCTGAATGCACCCACGAACACTGGTTGCGAATATTCGCCATCTCGAACAGGCCGCGATTCAGCCCCACTTCGGCGCAGGTTTGTTGAAAAACCGGGCCGTGGGTGATGGGCGAACAGGCCGCCACCACCACCCGATTGAGGCCATGCTCCTCAACGGCGGCCCTAATCCGGCGCTGCGCGTCCTCCGAACAAGCGAAAGTGCAAGTCTCGGCGACAGCAACACCGGGGAGCGCACGGGCAAAGGTGGTGACGGCGGGCACATCAACGAACGCACCAATGTTCTTGCCGCAACTACAGACGAAAACGCCAGCCCGTGCCTCAACCCCAATGACTTCCTGCTCAGGAATCGGGGCCGCTTCGGCGGCGCGTTGGCGCATGCTGATGGGAATGACAGCGAGTCCGGCGGCACCACTGGCTTGGGCGACACAGTCGGGAATATCGTTTGGCCCCTGCGCGCCGCCCGCCAGAAAAATGCCCTCGCGGGTCGCGTTGAGCGGGGCGCGCAAAGCATCGCGGGCGGCGAAAAAGCCATGTTCGTCAACCGTGATGTCAAGCGCCTGCGCGAGTCGGCGATTGTCGGGCGCAGGTATCACCGCCGTCGAGAGCACCAACAGATCGAACTGCTCGCGGTGAAGTTCGCCGGTCAGCGTGTCCGCATAGGTGATAGACAAACTATGATCGGGATGCTCCTCAACAGCGGCGGGGCGACTGCGGATGTAGCGCACGCCATGTTCGGCGGCGCGCTGGTAATACTGGTGAAAATCCTTGCCGTAGGCGCGCAAATCCATGTAGAAAATGGTCGCCTCGGCTTCGGGCGCGTGTTCAAGCGTGATCAGCGCCTCTTTGGTCGCGTACATGCAGCAGATTTTGGAGCAATAGGGATTGCCGCCCTTGGTGCTGCGCGAACCGACGCACTGGATCCAGGCGATGCGGGCGGGCGCTTGGCCGTCCGAGGGGCGCAACACCTTACCGTCAGTCGGGCCGGAAGCCGACATGATGCGCTCGTACTGAAGGGCGGTGAGCACATTGGGGAAGCGCCCGTAGCCGTACTCTTTCCGCAACTCAGTCGGCTCAAGCACCTCAAAGCCAGTCGCCACGATGATACTGCCGACGTTCGCCGTCATCGCCAGCGAGCGACGGAGGAACGAGATCGCGCCCGCCTCGCAGACGCGGTCGCAAGCGCCGCAGCCGACGCAGCGCGCATAGTCAATCGTGTAAATTGCGGGCACTGCTTGGGGGAACTGGAGATAGACCGCCTTGCGCTGCGAGAGGCCACCATTGAACTCATCGGGGACTTCGACAGGACAAACGCGGGTACAATCGCCACAACCCTTACACTTCGCCGGATCAACATAGGTGGTCTGCCGCCAAATCGTGACCTCGAAATTCCCGACGGAGCCGCTAACGCGCTCGACGCGGGCACTGGTCAGCAGGGTAATATTGGGGTGGCGGGCCAACTCGACCATTTTTGGGGCGGCGATGCAGATGGCGCAATCGTTGGTGGGAAACGTCTTATCGAGCTTGACCATCGTGCCGCCGACGCTGGCCTGACGGTCAACGACGAGCACCCGATAGCCCTTCTCGGCCAAATCGAGCGCGGCCTGCATCCCGCTGATACCGGCCCCGATGATGAGCGTGTCGTAGGCTTGCGCTCCCATACCTCCGTCCCCCACCCAGGCGTCGTTGTGACCCCTGGGAATTGTAGATTGATGCGTGATGCGTGATGCGTGATGCGTGATGCGTGATGCGTGATGCGTGATGCGTAATGCGTGATGCGTGATGCGTGATTGCTAGGGTGCTGCCTGGTCACGGATCACGGATTATGCGTTCCCCCATTCCGCGCAACACAAGCAAACGCAGGGAACAAAACTGCGTCACCGCGCTGTGTCCCTGCGTCTTTGCAAGCTATTCGGTTTAATAAAGTCTCTTGCTATCGTTACTGTACCATTGGCTGGCAAAGGCGGGAGTGATGAAGCCGCCACTTTTGTTTAGAGGGCGCCATTGTTGGGGCCACCGGAACGGGAATTGAGGGTGGCCACGGCGTGATTGGTCGCAACAAGATAGTCGGCAAGCTGATCGGGCGGCAGGGGCCGACTGAACAGATAGCCTTGGGCGGCATCGCAGTGGTGGCTGCGTAACCAGGCCAATTGTTCGACGGTTTCGACGCCTTCCGCCAACACATCCAGCCCCAGATTGTGCGCCATCGCAATAATCGTCGCCGCAATCGAAGCGTCGCGGGCGCGGGTGGGCAATTCTTTGATAAAACTGCGGTCAATCTTCAGCCGATTAAGCGCAAAACGCTGGAGATACGACAGCGACGAGTAGCCGGTGCCGAAATCGTCAATGGCGAGCCGAATGCCGTGTTCGCGCAACAGTTGGAGCGTGGCAATGGCCTGTTCGGGCTGTTCCATCACCGCGCTCTCGGTAATCTCCAACTCGAGGTGCCGCGCCAACAGGCCGGTCTCGACCAACACCGCTTCGATCATCAAGAGGAGATCTTGCTGGCGAAACTGGCGCGTCGAGAGATTGATCGAAACCGTGAGCGCCTGATGTCCTGCGTCCCGCCACGCACGCAGTTGGGCGCAGGCAGCCCGTAAGACCCAAGCCCCAATTGGCACAATCAGGCCCGTCTCTTCGGCCACGGGAATAAACTGAGCGGGCGAGATCAGCCCCTGCTCGGGCTGGTGCCAGCGGGTCAGCGCCTCGACGCCGATGACTTGCCCAGTATCTAGATTAACTTGGGGCTGGTAATAGAGCAGGAACTCCTGGCGTTCCAAGGCGCGGCGCAGTTTCCCCTCAAGGTCGAGGCGCAGATTAACCGCCTGCGTCATCGCCGTGGTGTAAAACTGGAAGGTCGCGCCGCCGTTCGCCTTGGCTTGGTACATCGCCGTATCGGCATTGCGGATCAGCCGGGTGGCGCTATCCGCATCAGCGGGGCCAATGCTGATGCCGATGCTCCCGCCCACAAACACTTCCTGCCCGCCCGCGAGCATAAACGGCTCGCCGAGCAGTTCGATCAATTCGCGGGCGACCACCGCCGCCGCCTCGCTGCCCGTCAGATCTTCCAACAGCACCACAAACTCGTCGCCACCCAAGCGCGCCAGCGTATCCGCGTTTCGCAAATGTTCCTTCAGGCGCTGCGTAATCGCAACCAGCAGACTGTCGCCGACCGGGTGGCCCAGGCTGTCATTGACATTCTTGAAGCGGTCAAGATCAATGAAAAGCACTGCTACCTGTAAATCGTAGCGCCGCGCCCGCTCCAGGGCGTGTTCGATGCGCGAATAGAGCAGCAGGCGGTTCGGCAGATCGGTCAGCGGATCGTAGTGAACCAGATGGGCGAGTTGCTCCTCCGAGTTTTTCAGGTGGCTAATATCCGAGAAGACGGCGATATAGTTCACCACCTGACCGGCTTCGTTGACCACACTGCTGATATTCACCCACTCAGGGTACACCTCGCCGCTCTTGCGCTGGTTCCAGATTTCGCCCTGCCAACGCCCGTGGGCATTGAGTGCGACCCACATTTGCTCGTAAAAACTCTGGCTGTGCCGCCCCGACTGGAGGAGGCGAGGCGTGTTGCCAATCGCCTCACTTTCGCTATAGCCTGTGATTTCGCTAAAAGCCCGGTTGATCGCCACAATCACCAATTGCGGATCGGTAATCATCACGCCTTCGAGAGTGTTCTCGAAGACGGTAGCCGCTTGCCGGAGTTGACCCTCGACCGCCTTCCGCTCGCTGATGTCGAGAATGACCCCGATGATCCCGCCCACGGCCCCTTCATTCCCGCTGAACGTCGCCTTGTGCAGCGTCACTTCGCGCTGTTGGCCTTGGGCATTGACGATCTGCGTCTCATAGACCAACACCCCAGGGCTTGCCAAAAGCCGTTGATCCTGGACACTATCAGCGGCGGCGAGATCGGGGGCGGCGATGTCCCACACGGTACGCCCGACGAGTTGCGTCTCTTCAAGGCCGTAAAAGCTATAGAAGGCGCTATTGGCTCCCAGATAGTGGCCCGTCGCATCTTTGTAAAAGACCGGCGCGGGAATCGCCTCGATCAGGGTTTGGCGGAAAGCCAACTGATCCGCCAGCGCCTGCTCGGCGAGCTTGCGCTCCGTCAGCAGATGCATGTTGATGACCACCCCAACCACCTGCCCACGCCGGTCGCGGTGGGGGCTGTAGTTGACTTCCACAAAACGAGGGGTCGCGCCGCCTACCAGCCACGTCTCAAAACTGATCTCCTCGCCCTGAAAGGCGCGCTCCAACAATGGCCGCACCTGCTCCTGATACCCAACGTGCCCCAACAGGTCGCGCAGATGGCGGTTCACCATCTCGGCCTGATTCCGCTGGTAATAGCGCAAAAAGGCACCATTGACCGCCCGACAAACGTGATCCTGATCGATAAAAGCCAGCAAATCCCGAGTTGCCGAGACAATATGCCCATAAATCTTCAGATGGGCCTGGGCTCGTCGGTGTTGCCACACATACAGATCAAGCAGGCCCGTGAAGATAAGCCCAATCAGCAGCACCGCCCAAGGCGTTCGCGGGCGATGGGCCAACAGATAGCCCGCCGTCGGTTTGGTGAACAGCGTCCACTGGTGCCCGGCGACCGTGATCGTTGTCTCTACATACAGGCCGTCGCGCAGATTGGCGGGCAGGCTGCCCAACGGCAGCGGCGCGTCTAGGCTGCTACGCTGGGCTGCCAAAAAGTTCGCGCTGGTTTGGTCAAAGAGATAAAACTCAAGCCCATCCAAGAGCGGATAGTCCATTGCGGTCTTGAGCAGCCTATCAAGGTACAGGATGGTGCCCAAATACCCATCCAGATTCTGGTTAGCGGGGCCGTTGCCCGCCGGAGGTTGCGTCGTCGCCGCTATGCCAACCGACCGGAGGATGATCAGCGGCGGATTGGCACTGCTCGCACACGGCCCTGTGCTCGCCATGACCTGGGCGGTGCCATTGGCGCGGGCCTCGTCCAAGGCCGCCCGGAGCTGCGGGTCGGTGGCGAGATCGAACCCAAGGGGACACCCCAACTTGACCTGCGGTTCAAGGTAGTAAAGCGGCACGTAGGTGGCACGTGCAACGACCGGCATGGTGCCGGTCGGTTGAGCAAGCTCGATGAACTGAAAGCCGACCAGCCCATCGCGCACGGCGGCGGTCTCATAGACGGCACGTTCGGCGGCGGGCACCAGCGGTGCCCAGAGGTACGCCTGCACCCCGGGCGACACCGGCTCATCTGCAAACTCGTGATGCGTGTAAGCCTGAAACTCCGCCCGACTGACGAAAGCCGATGCGCTGAAAAAGGCTTCAAGCCCATTCAGATCATCCAGCACAATCGTCAGGGTGTGTTCAAGACTGGCGGTTGCCGTCACGGCATCGGCATCAAGTTGGCTCTTCAGGGCGCGGTTCTCGTCAGACCAGATGCTCACGAACAGGAGGCCCGTCAGACCCAGGCCAACCGCCGTAATCAGCAGAGTGATTCGCCATGCACGAAGTGCGGACGGTAGGCCAGCGATTGGCATGGTGCAGCTCCATCAAAGCTTTCGACCGGCCTAGCGTGTGAACGACGATGTTCCGGTTGCTTTGCATTGTAGCGCACTGGCAGCGAACGCAGTACCCAGCTATGTCGCAATCACGGCAAGCGTGCGGCGAAGGTCGCCGCGACCCGCAGCGCACGCTCGAAGGTGCGGTCGCGGCTAAGCAGGCGCAACTCGGCGGCAAGCAGATCGGCGAGCGTCGGTTCTTCGCAGCGGGCGAGGCGACTAATTGGCGCGTGGCCCGCCACCTCGGCAGCCGTCAAGACGTGTCCCGGCGCGCTCGTCCGTTCAACCCGGAAGTCTGCGGCGATGCCATCAGTGGCTTGGAGGCGCAGGCTGGCGATACCGGGCGCGGCCTCCGCCGGGGCTTCCGCCGGATACACATCAACTGTTACGAGCCGAATCGCATGCGGCCCCACCCCAACCGCCGCACGCCGCAGATAGAGGCGCACCACCGGCCCCTCAATGCTCACCGCGTCCTCAAGGGGTGTCCAGCCCAGACACGCGGCCAACCAGCCCGCCAAGAGCAACCCCGCCGTCGGGTTGAGGCGCGGCCCTGCCGGGGGCACGTAGCTGATGACCACATGATCCAGGCGGCGCAGATGTGGCAGCAAGGGCCGCGTGTCGAAGAACTGGGCGGTCAGTTCGCGCCAAGGCGTCAGGGCCGACCAATTCAGGTCGCTCACCGCAGGGCCGGAGCCTCCCGCCCCGACGCCTTGATGGTCGGCGGTCTCGAAGGCGGCGAGGGCCACCAAATCGCGGGCCGGGTCAGCAAACGCCCGCGAATCAACGATCAGCCGGTCAAGCATGCCCTGAAGGCGGATCAGCAGCGGGTCGTCAAATGGAGCCGGGCCAGGCAACCACAAGGCCACCGGCAGGTCGGCGACGAGCAGCGGCAGCACCAACGAGGCGACTTGCGCCGTTGCAGTGCCCCGCGCATCAAGGGTGATCTGTTCGCCGCAGACTTGGGGCTGCCCCTGGCTCGCCAACAGACAATTCGCCTGGACAAACGCCTCAAGGCGCGACGGCGTTTCGTCGGGGCGCAGCAAGGCGAGCACGGCCCGGTTGGGGTGGCTGGCGGTCAGTCGTTGGACGATTTCGCTGACGAGTTCGGCGGTGGCACTGTCGCGGGCGCGCACGACCAGGTTCAGGGTCAGCGCCCGCGTCACCACTTGCCCGCCCGCCTCCAGCGCTTGTTTCTGCCAAAGGTGGCTCAACTCGCGCTCGATACTGGCGGTATCTACCACATTGCTCATAGCATGTGTACCTTTGGATTGCGGATTGCAGATTGCAGATTGTAGATTGTAGACAAGGTTCGTGGCTACTTTACAGTTTGGGCCTACGCAGCGCATTCTGCTGCGCTCGACCTGAAACCTGAAACCCGACCTCTGAAACCTTATCTTAGATGGCTACACAGTCTTTGTGGTGAGGCAAACAGCTAACATTTCGTCGCGGCTGAAGTTGCGCCTACGAATGGAACCTGCCCCGTGCGCTTTGCGGCTTTGCGTCATATCGCTAAGCTCAACTGAACCATGCTGCCGCCGCAATCTACAATCCTAAAGATGCGTCCCTGACAGCCGCCGCCAAGCCCGCCCATCGCGGGCGATAAACGCATCGGCCTCGGCTGGCCCCCACAAGCCCGCCTCATAATTGGGGAACGGACACGGCGGCCCGGCGGCCCAACCCTGGTGAATCGGCGTAATCAGCGCCCAACTCGCCTCAACTTCGTCGCGCCGCGTGAAGAGCGTGCTGTCGCCGAGCATACAGTCGAGCAAGAGGCGTTCGTAGGCTTCGGGCGAGGCCACGCCGAACGAGGTGCCGTAGCGAAAGTCCATCGTCACCGGGCGGATCTGTTGGTGCCCCGGCACCTTCGAGCCGAACTTCAGCGTGATCCCTTCGTCGGGCTGGATCTTGATCGCCAGCACATTCGGCTCAATATCGTTCATCGGCGTGTCAGCAAAAAGCATCGTCGGCACGGTCTTGAATTGAATCGCAATCTCGCTCACCCGCCGGGGCAACGCCTTGCCACTCCGCAGATAGAAAGGCACCCCAGCCCAGCGCCAACTCTCGATAAAGAGCTTGAGCGCCACAAAGGTCTCGGTTTGCGAACCGGGAGCAACGCCGCGCTCTTCGCGGTAGCCGCGCAACGGTCGCCCGCTAACGTTCCCGGGGCCGTACTGACCACGCACAGTTTGGCGGGCCACTTCGTCAGGCGTGAGCGGCCTAATCGCCCGCAGCACCTTCACCTTTTCGTCGCGCACCGCGTCGGCGTCGTAAGCAATCGGCGGTTCCATCGCCACCAGGCAGAGCAGTTGCGTCAGGTGGTTCTGGATCATATCGCGCAACGCGCCCGAACTGTCGTAGTAGCCGCCCCGGTCTTCAACCCCGATGCTTTCGGCGACCGTAATCTGCACATGATCCACCGAACGCCGATCCCACAATGGCTCGAAAATCCCGTTGGCAAAGCGGAAAACCAGCAAGTTCTGCACCGTCTCTTTGCCCAGGTAATGATCAATGCGGTAGACCTGCGGTTCATCAAAGACCGCCAACAGCGTTTGGTTGAGCGCCCGGGCGCTCTCCAAGTCGCGCCCAAACGGCTTCTCGACAATGATGCGTGTCCATCCGCCATTGGGCGACCGCCCGAGACCGGCGGCACCCAACTGCTGAATGATCGTCGGGTAGGCTTCGGGCGGCGTTGCCAAGTAGAAGACGCGATTACCGCCGGTGCCGCGCTGCTCGTCAATCGCCGCGAGGCGTTCTTTGAGGCTCGCGTAGCCCGCCGGGTCATCGAAACTGGCACGGTGGAAGCCACTGCCTTCAGCGAAACTCGCCCACAAATCGCTTTCGACCGGGCCACTGCGCGAATTGGCGTTGATGCCATCGCGCAGCACCGTGCGGAAATGCTCGTCGTCCCATTCGCGACGGGCAAACCCAACCACCGAAAAGCCGCCAGGCAAGCGCCGCTCACGGGCCAGATTGTAGAGCGCCGGCACCAACTTGCGGCTCGTCAGATCGCCCGTCGCGCCAAAGATCACCATCGTACACGGCTCGGGCGTGCGGCTCAGGCGCAGACCCGAGCGCAGGGGGTTGTCGAGCGGGAGCGTGTCGTTCATGGGTGCCTTGTCCAATCGGCGTTACTCCGCCTTCTTCACCGCGTGGCCGCCAAACTGGTTCCGCAGCGCCGCCAACACTTTCGCGCTGAAACTATCGGCCTGGCGCGAACGAAAGCGCGTCTGAAGGGCGAGCGTGATGATGGGCGCAGGCACATCAAGGTCAATCGCCTCCTGCACCGTCCAGCGCCCCTCGCCGCTATCCGCCACGTAGCCGCGCAGCCCACTCAGGTCGGCATCCTCCGCAAAAGCTAGTTCGGCCAACTCCAACAGCCACGAGCGCACCACGCTGCCTTGGTTCCACAAATGGCTGATCTTCTGCAGATCAAAGTCGTAGCGTGATTTCTCCAGAATCTCGAAGCCCTCGGCGTAGGCTTGCATCATGCCGTACTCGATGCCATTGTGGATCATCTTGACGAAATGGCCCGCACCGTGGGGGCCGCAGTGAAGGTAGCCATCTGGCGGGGCGAGCGTTTTGAGCAGCGGTTCGATCTGGGTGAACGTGTCGGTATCGCCGCCAACCATGGTGCAGTAACCGACCTGCAAACCCCAAATCCCGCCGGAGACGCCAGCATCCATAAACTTGAGTCCACGAGCGGCCAACTGCTCACCGTGGGCGATACTCACCTTGTAGTTATTATTCGCCCCGTCCACCACCGTATCGCCTTGGCTGAGCAGAGGCACCACCAGGTCAAGATGCTCATCGGTGGCCTGTCCGGCGGGGAGCATCAGCCAGACCACGCGGGGCGGTTGGAGGGCTGCAACCAGTTCCTCAAGCGTTGCGGCGGCGACGGCACCGTGTTCGGCGGCGAGTTCCTGGGCTTTGGCGAAGGTGCGATTGTAGACCACGACCCGATGCCCGCCCTGGAGCAGGCGCACCGCCATATTCGCGCCCATCCGCCCGAGGCCGATCAAACCGAGTTCCATGCAGGTCTCCTCATTCATAGCTTCTGCTACGGGGCATTATCGCACACCGCACCCTTCGGGGCGGATTGCAGATTGTAGATTTGCCTCGGCTTCCAGCCTGCGAACTGGCGCTGAACGTGGCTGAAGCCGCTCCTACGAACCGTACAGACGGCTAAGTTCGACTTTATCCATCTGCGCTGGCTACGCGGCGTAGGCCAGCGCGTCAGTCAGGCGGTCGAGCAACGCCTTGGGGCTTTTCACCATGTCGGGTTCCGCAGGCGATAGCCAAGCAATCGCGACGGGCCAGAGCCGCTGGCGGACAAAGGCCAGAGTGTCGCTGAACGTTTGGTGCTAGCGCGCCGAAGGTGCCAGGACGGTCAGAAACGGCAGCGCCCAGACCCGCTTCGCCCAGGGGATGGGGGCGAGCACCATCATGCAGACCCAACGCAGCCCGCTGGTTTTGACGAAAAACGATCTCCGCACGTCCACGAGGGCGAGACGCCCTCGCTCCCAGGTCGCACAACCCGCTACGGATTTCCGGCACGCTGTCCTCGGACGGAGCCATCCCTTTTCAGACAACTTCTCAGCGGCGATGCGGCCTGGGCCGCCTGCGAGGGCACCCTCAACCAGCGCATCCTGCGCGTCTACGACCTGACACCCTCCACGGTGCGTGTCAATGGGACGACCGCAAGCGGCTACTGGGAGGTCACGGACGACGGGTTATTCCAGTTTGGGCACAGCAAAGACCATCGTCCTGACCAGCCCCAGGTGAAGGTGAGTACCGGCGGCTGACCATAGGGTTACGAGCGCATCCGCAGACGCAGCCACCGCCCATCGGCTGCTGGAAGTGGTACGCGGCCACTGGCAGATTGAGAACGGCCTGCATGATCGCCGTGATGTCACCTTGCTCAAAGATATTTCCCATGTGCGGATGGGCCAAGCTCCCCACATCCTCGTTTGCCTGAACAACGCCATCTGTGGCTTGGCCGCCCGGGGCGGGCCGTCCAACCTCGCTGCCTTACCGCGCTCGCTGGCCGTAGCCAGCGACCGGCTGCTGTTCCAGAATTGACTTTGCATCAGCCCTATTGCCGCAGCACCGCTTGATCCGTGCCTGGGCCGCGCCCTAACCGATCACTGATCGCCGATCACGCCTCAGATGGGATGAGGCATGCAGACAACCAGCGCTACGAACCTTCACGCAAATATTCGGCGCACTGCTCGGGAATCGAGGGATTGATCCAGACGCCGCTCCCCAACTCAAAGCCAGCACTGCGGCTCAGGCGGGGCACGAGGGCGATATACCAGTGGAAGTAGCCGTTCTCCGGCTCTTTGGTCGGCGTCGAGCGGATGATCATGTTGTAGTCTGGGTCGTTGAGGTGCGTATAGAGGCGAAAGAGAACATCACGCAGGAGCGGCGCGAGGTGCATGAGGCTGGTGGGTTCGATGTGCAGGAAACTAGCGTGGTGCTGCCGAGGCATGATCCAGATGTGGAAGGGCGACGACGAGGCGTAGAGCATAAAGGCGACGTAGTAGTCATTCATGGCGATCAGACGCTCGCCACTCGTCAGTTCATCTTCGAGCATCGCGCAGAAGACGCAACGCCCCGTATCATCAAAAAAGCGCCGGGCCTCCTCAATGCGATGGCGGATGTCGCCGGGAACAATCGGTAGGCCGATGATCTGACTGTGCGCGTGAGGCAACGACGCTCCCGCCCGCTCGCCGTGGTTCTTGAAAAAGACAATCTGCTCAATCCGTGGGTCGGCCCCAATCTCGCGACCCCGTTGGAGCGACATCTCCAACAGAGCGCGCACCTCCTCATCGGTCATTAGGGCGATAGTCGCATTGTGGAACGGGTGCTCAACCAACACCTCGTGGTAGCCAATACCCGTGATGCGGCGCTCGACCCCGTTGAAGGCGCGGGTGAGTGGGCCGTCGAGCGCGAGGGCCGGGTATTTGTTTCGCACGACCCGCGTGGCCCAAGGGCCGACCAACGGGGTACGGCACACCTCAAGGTCGAGTTCCTCGTTCCCAGGGCAGAAAGGACAGGCCGATTCATGTTCGGGGCGCTCGTGGGTGCGTATCCGATTGGGTGTCTCGGCATAGGCATTAGGGCGGCGCGCCCGCTCACTAGCAATGATGACCCACTCGCGGGTAGCGAGATTCTGCCGCAACTCAGCCATGAGCATTGATCCTATGGGCGGCCGGCGATAACTGTGGGCATCCGTCCTGGTGCGATGTTGGCAAAACGTGAGCGTCAGCCCGCCCCTATTGTAATTCGGTTGTAGTGCTCTGTGCAAGCAAGCCCCAAAAACAAGGGAAAGCGCACCGTACTGGTGCGCTTTCCCCCAAGCGGCGCTTCGTTCGCTTAGGTAAGGCTCTTGAAACCCGCAAGAGCCTCTTCCTCATCTTGGTAAATACCGGCATACTGCGCGAGGCCGACCATGCGGAAGATCTTTTGAAAGTGCTGCGAAAGGCCACTGACCGCAAGCTTCTGGTGGTTTCGATTCACCTCAGTGACAATTCCGATCAGGATAGCGATCCCTGCACTGTTGATATAGTCGTTTTGGCGAAAATTGAGCAACACCAACCGCGCACCCTTGCTCGTCACCTCACGGTAAGCCGTGTTGATCTTCTCCTCGGCGAAGGTAGTCACATCACCGACGAGATCGATGACCGCCACCTCGTCCCGCTCACGGGTGCTCACCGTCAACTCGTCTTCCAGCATCATGAATCCTCCAACGTTCAACAGTAGTCGTGCCACTTCTCGCGAGGGCAATGTAGTGGTAGCGTTGGCAACGTACACTCCACTCTGTGCCTGCAAATGGCCGTAGGCGACGGATTATCGGCTATCGGCTATCGGCTATCGTCGTGTTAGTGCCCAAAGCCATTGGTATACTGACAGCAAAAGGCAAAGCGAAAACAATTCCCATCGCCGGTGCCTGCCACAAAGCCCGCCTCATCAGAGAGTTGGCTGATCAGCATGAGGCCCATGCCCCGGAGCGAACCTAGCCCCGCGATCTTGTCAACCATGCTTAGCGGCGTACCCTGGATGACAAACGGGACGACGCCATGATCGATCACGTCAACGATAAGCCGCTCGTTCTCGAGGCGACAGAAGATCTGTACGCGCAACTCCGGCTGTAGGGAATTGCCATGCTCAATCGCATTGATGCACGCCTCACTCAGCACCGTCTTGAGGTCTTCGATGCGGTCGGCAGCAATGCCAAAACGGCGGGCGAAGGCTGCGATCGCATCGCGGGCAATCACCTCAAAGCCAAGCTCACTGGGAAGCGAGAGTTCCATACTGGTCTGGATGGAAGTTGGTACGCTCATGGTTCGAGATGAATGACCATACGAACCTGATTGCCACCACTCGGAGCCGTAGTAAATTCAACTTCGTCCATCAGTTCACGGATCAGCCAAATCCCCCAACCGCCCTTATCCTCACGCCCAAACGCCTCCCCGATTTCTGGGCGAGTGAAGACACAGGCTTGGCTGAGTTGCTGCCGCCCTTGGTCAGCGACGCTCACAATCAACTCGTCTTCGCGGGCAGTTAAGAGCACCACGACCTTCATGGCGGCGTCTTGCAGATTGCCGTGCTCAATGGCGTTGGTAACCGCCTCGCTGATCGCTGTCTTGAGCGAATCTACGCGGTCGGTGGCGAAACCCATCCGGCGCGCTAGTGACGAGGCAGTGTCCATTGCCACCCGTTCGTAGCCGAGCTTGCTAGGCAGCCGCAGCTCAATCACTTTTTCTAGGAACGCACGCTGGGGTGTTTCGTCACGCATCCAACGCCTCTGTTGGTCTAATCGTTCGTGCCCAGTGCGAGCAACATGCAATTGAGGTTTTCCACGCACCTATTGCTCAGCCAATCATAGCATAGGGCATGTTCGTGACGCAATAGCACGGAGGTTTGATCGAAGTGTGGTGGGGCGTAGCGACGCAGGGAAGCGGAAAATTCACAAAGTCCCGGTCACCGCTTGACCTGTGATGCGTGATCCGTGACCGGGAAGCGCCCTGTCCAATTACGGATCAGGGATCACGCATCGCAGATTAGGGATCACGCACCACGGTGCGGCGCTACCTCCCATCCACCTCAGAGCGGAATATTCCCATGCTTCCGGGCGGGCATGCTCTGGCGTTTCGTGCGGGCAATTTTCAGGGCTTTGATCAGGGCCGGACGGGTCTCTTGCGGCTCAATCACCGCATCAATATAGCCGCGCTCGGCGGCGACATACGGGTTGGCGAAGCGGCTCTGGTAATCTTCCACCAGTTCGCCCAGACGCTGCTGCGGGTTACTCGCCTCACTCAACTCTTTGCGGAAGATGATCCGCACGGCGGCGTCCACGCCCATCACGGCAATCTCCGCAGTCGGCCAAGCGAAGTTGAAGTCGGCGCGAATGTGCTTGGAGGCCATCACGTCGTAGGCTCCACCATACGCCTTGCGCGTAATCACGGTCAGCTTCGGCACCGTGGCTTCGCAATAGGCGTAGAGCAGCTTGGCCCCGTGGCGAATGATGCCGCCATACTCCTGTTGGATGCCCGGCATAAAGCCCGGTACATCCACAAAGGTCACGAGTGGAATGTTGAAGGCGTCACAGAAACGCACAAAGCGGGCGCCTTTGACCGAACTGTCAATGTCGAGGGTACCGGCCATTTGCATCGGTTGGTTGGCGACAATGCCGACGACATGGCCGTCGAGGCGGGCGAAGCCGATCACCAGATTGCGCGCCCAATAGGCTTGTACCTCGAAGAAAAACCCGTCGTCCACCACGGCCTCAATCACTTTGATCATGTCATAGGCTTTGCGCGGACTGTCCGGGATGAGCGTCTGCAACGCCTCATCCATCCGCTCCGGGTCATCACTCGGCTCGACGTAGGGCGGATCGTCCATGTTATTCAAAGGTAAGAAGGAGATCAGCGTCCGCATCTGCTCGAAACACTCCGGCTCGCTGTCAACGGCGAAATGGGCCACGCCACTGCGCGTGTTGTGGGTCATCGCGCCGCCCAACTCCTCGAAACCAACCTCTTCGCCCGTCACCGTCTTGATCACATCAGGCCCGGTGATAAACATCTGGCTCGAACCCTTGACCATCATGATGAAGTCGGTCATCACGGGCGAGTAGACCGCGCCGCCCGCGCACGGCCCGGCGATGATCGAGAGTTGCGGGATGACGCCACTGCTCAGTACGTTGCGGTAGAAGATTTCGGCGTAGCCACCCAGGCTAACCACGCCCTCTTGAATGCGGGCACCGCCCGAGTCGTTGATGCCGATGCAGGGCACACCCATCCGCAGCGCCAAATCCATCACCTTCATGATCTTCTCGGCGAACACTTCGCCCAGACTACCGCCGAAGATGGTGAAATCTTGCGAGAAAACACAGACGGGGCGACCCTCAATGGTGCCGTGGCCGGTGATCACGCCGTCGCCCAACGGCTTGCGGCGCTCCATTCCGAAAGCCGCCGTGCGATGCACGGCAAAAGCGTCAAGCTCGACGAACGAGCCGGGATC
>CAIRDL010000937.1 GCA_903877345.1 uncultured Oscillochloris sp.
CACCGTCACGTCGGGCGACGAACCGACCAACGATGGCGACAGCGACCCAACCAGCAACCTCAGTGTGGATTTCGGCTTCTTCCGCCCGGCGACCCTTGGCGACCTCGTTTGGCTGGACAAAAACCTTGACGGCCTCCAAGACGCCGATGAGCCGGGCGTTCCCGGCGTGGCCGTAAGCCTGATGCGGCCCGGTCTTGACGGCGTGCCAGGCACCGCCGATGATCTGCTTGTGGCGACGACAACGACCGGCGCGCTGGGCGCTTACACCTTCGGGCGGCTGCCGATTGGCCCCTATTTCATCCATGTGACCTTGCCCCTCGGCTACCACCACACGCTGATGGGCACCGGCAGTGCCACCGACAGCGACGCCGACCCGGTGACGGGCAACTCCAGCGTAACCACGCTTGACCCAAGCGAGAACGACCCGACCTGGGACGCTGGCCTAATCTACAGTGCCGGTCTCGGCAACCGTGTCTGGCTTGACCGTGACGCCAATGGCATCCAGGACACGGGCGAGGTGGGCGTGGCCGACGTACTCGTCACCCTCACCGACGGCGCAGGCGTGAGTCTTGCTACCCAGACGACCGACGCCGAGGGGTTCTACGCCTTCACCCATTTGCCCCCCGGCGACTATCGCCTGAACTTCACCCCACCCGACGGCTACCGCTTCAGCCTGCGTATCATGGGCATCAACCATGATGCGTATAGCGACGCCGACCCGGCTACGGGGCGCACCGTTCTCATCACCCTTGGGCTTGATGCCGCCGATCCGACTTGGGACGCAGGGCTTTACCCGCCCGTTAGCGTCGGCGATCTGGTGTGGGCGGATACCAACAACAATGGTCGCGTTGACGCTACGGAATCCGGTCTCCCCGATGTGGCGGTGAGCCTCTTCACCGACACCAACGCCGACGGTCAGCCCGACGCTACGACGCCGCTCAGCACCACGACCACCAACAGCGACGGGCGCTACAGCTTTACCCAACTGGTTCCGGGCCGCTACCTGGTGGAAGTTACCCCGCCGATCAGGTACACTTCGAGTACCGGCACACCCGGCGACACCATTGGAGCCTACGAGCCAGCGCCAAGCCCTGACACCAATCTCGACCGTGACGACAATGGCAGCAACGTCGCCGGTCGTGTCCGTAGCGCCGTGATTACCTTGTGGAGCCAGGATGAACCCGCGACCGCCGAAGATGGTGATGGCGTGAATGGCAACCTGAGCCTCGACTTTGGCCTCTTCCAACCTGCCGCCTTGGGCAGCAACGTCTGGTATGACCGCGATGGCAACGGTCGCCAGGAAACGGGCGAACCGGGCGTGCCCGGCGTGAAGACGGTGGTGCTCTACCCTGACGGCACGCCGCTTCGCAACACGGCAGGCCAGCCCATCACGGCTACCACCGACACTGATGGTCACTACCTGCTTGACTACCTCGTGCCGGGTGACTACCTCGTAGGCTTCAGCAACCTACCGGCGGGCTACACCTTCACGACGCCCGAAGTGGGCGACGAAGCGGGCGACAGTGACGTTAATCCGCTCACCGGCCAGAGTGTGCCGGTGACGCTGGTCGCCGGCAGCCGCGACCTGACGATTTGGGCGGGGCTAGTGAATCCCACGGCGGTCGCCCTGATGAGCTTTACGGCGCAAGCTCGTGCGGACAGCGTGACGCTGCATTGGGCCACGGCTGCCGAATGGGATACCTGGGGCTTCCACCTCTTCCGCAGCGCTGACGGCACCCGCGCCAACGCAACCCAACTGACCGCGCAGCCCATCCTGGCGCGGGGCGGCCCTCAACTCGGCGCGGCCTACACGTGGACAGACCCCGACGCCACGCCGGGTGTGGCCTACAGCTATTGGTTGCAAGAGATCGAACTGGACGGTGGCACCCGCGAATACGGCCCTGCCACAGCGACCGCCCAGACTACCGGGTCATTCCGTACCTTCTTGCCGTTGGTTATGCGGTAACAAGCGCATGGGCGCGGCAGCAACCGGCATGGTGCGCCGCGCCCTGATCTGTTTTTTCCTATGAAGCACTTGCTAATCGTTGCCGCCGTCATGGCGCTCACCTGCCTGCTTAGCCGGATCACGCCCGCCGTTGCGTCATCCGGCCACAGCTTCCCGCTGCGCGCCTTGACGGAGACCGCCGAACCGCCCACCCCGACGCCTACCAACACACCGCCGCCCACTAACACGCTACCGCCCACCAGCACGCCACCGCCCACCAACACGCCACCGCCCACCAGCACGCCACCGCCCACCAGCACGCCACCGCCCACCAGCACGCCACCGCCCCCAACCGAGGAACACCGCAACGGGCGGCATCGTGACCCAACGCCGACGCCCACCCTGACCCCGACCGCAACCCCGTCGCCTACCCCGGAGCCGCCGTCGCCCACTTCAGAGCCGCCGTCGCCCACCCCGGAGCCGCCGTCGCCCACTGCGACGCCTCTACCCGCCATGCTACCCCCATCTGGCGGTGCAGTTCACGGTTTGCCTTTGGAGTTGCTGGTCGTTGCTGGCGTCGTCCTCGTCTTTGGTGGGCTTACCTTGCGCGCCTGCCGCCAACCCTAAGCTAGACAAACCAGGGTTTCTACAGCAAGCCTCTTGGAATCATAAAGAGGAGTCAAGGCTTTAGCCGGTTGAAGCCTTGACTCCTCCTCATGACCTAGTGCTACAACGAGCTTTCTCATGCACCACAAAGGACACAGAGATGCGGAACCTACCAGTTTGGCCTTGGTGCGCTTTGTGCCTTTGTGGTGCGATCATCAAGCGCTGTCTCGTTAAAGGATAATTTTAGTGAGTTTTTCAGGTTCTTTCTATAGACTTTGCTTTAGCTTATTGATTACCACCCACGCCTCCTCAATTGTGGCAACCACAACGCGAAAGTCATCTTGGCCTGTGGCCTCTGCACTTTGTCGTATCGCTAGTCGTGATAGTGCAGACGGCATAACCTCCACTGTTTTATAGAGGTTGTGCTCTCTGGCATATTTCATTGTTTGTGTTACGATCTCCTTCGCTTGCTGAGCAGGGGGCAAGAACTCCCTTAGATCAGCCAAAACAAGGAATCTACGCCCTCCCATACTGTCAACCGCTTGCTTGAACAGTGCAAGCATTTGTGTACTAATTTGCACTACGACATCTTCTGTCCAGAGACCCTTGAGTTGAAAGTGAAATACGCTGTCTTTCGTAGACACAACGAAAAAATAATCTGCGATAGCCATTTGTACGTTTTCCTCTCACAACCCGCTTCATCAGTGAGAAGCGGGTTGATGATCCGCCTCACCTAGCGAACCTCCAAGGACTGCCAACCACAGCATGACATGGGCAAAGAACGCTCTGCTACTGCTTAGTGTAGCCATATCATGCCGCATGCGGTAGTAGGGAAACCTCGTAGCGGCGTATCCGTGCTTTCCCTGACAGTGTGTAGGGAAAGATAGCAAGCCTCTTGGTACCGTAAAGAGGAGTCAAGGCTTTAACCGGCCAAAGCCTTGACTCCTCTCCACAAGCATTTGTAGTGCTAAAATAAGGTTCGCAAGCACTTGACAGTTTGGGCAAATACAGCGCGTCCTATTGTGGCAAATCTGCAATCCGCAATCCGAAACAAACGGTTAGGAGTGCCCGCAATGCGCTGGTTCATCCTCCTCCTCACGTTTGGCGCATGGCTGGCCGGGTTGCCCCTCCGAGCCGCCTCGGCAACGCCCCCGCCACCTGATCCGACCGCCGCCCAAGCGGCCATCGTCGTTAGGGTAAGCGCGGGCGGCATACAACGGATCACCGGCGCGGCCCTGACTGCCGCCGGTCTCGATCTCGCCAACCTCGACCCAACCCGCCTCTGGTTGCGCCGCGCTGGCCGTCCTGTGCCGCTGGAGTTGCGCGACGGCGGTGATGGTCGCCTTGCGCCTACCGATGAACTGCGCTTCTACGCACCGCCTCCCGGCGACCGCTGGAACGCCACCGACACCTACTGGCTTACCGTCGCGACGACGCCCGCCCCTGCAATGACCGTCCGCTCCGTCGTTCCTGGCAATGCCCCCGAACGCCGTGAAGCCCGCGAACGCGGCGTCGCCTACACGCCCGTTCGTTACGACTCACGCCGCCCTGGGCCGGACGGTGATCACTGGTTCGTCGCCGATGTGCGCGCCGATGCAGGCACCACCGCCGTCCACACCCTTACGCTGCCCCCCGCGCTGCCGCTAGGGTCGGGCGACACCACGCTCACCGTCACCGGCCAACTCTACGTTGGCAGCATCGCGCACCTCGGGATCCAACTGGGCGCGGCCACCGCCACGGTTGGCGTAGATCAAGAACTCTGGGCAAACACCGCCACCCTGACGGGCGGGGCAACGGCGCTGACCATCACCCTCAGTGCGCTCAACGGGCCGACCGGCGTGCTGCTCGACCAAGTAAACTGGGAGCGTCCGGCCCTGCTGACCCTTGGCGGACAGGGTGTTCGTTTTCGCGGCATCGCGGGAAGCTGGCGCTACACGCTCGCCGAGCCACCGGCAGGCTGGGCGCTCTATGCCGTGACTGACCCCGAAGTTCCCCAACGCCTTGATGTGGGCAGCGCCACAACAACCTTCGAGGATGGGCCGACCCCGCAAGACTATCTGGTGGCCGGGCCTGGCACTTTGCACGAACCAGCACTCTCGCCTTGGCTACCCACCGACCTTGCCACCCCGCGTGAGGCGGCGGTCGTCTACATCGTGCCGGAGGCGCTGCGTGCGGCTCTTGCGCCACTGGTGGCGCAACGGCAGCGCCAGGGGTACACCGTCGCAGTGATCAGCGTCGAGGCAATTTACGCGACTTGGAGCTACGGTGCCGTTGCTCCCGAGGCCATCCGCGCCTTCTTGCGCTACGCTGCCGCTACGTGGCCCCGGCCTCCCACCACAGCCATCCTCGTCGGCGATGGCAGCGCCGACCCTCATGACTGGACGGCTCGTGGGGCCAAGAATGTGAATCTCATCCCGCCTTACCTGACGCCGGTGGATCCGTGGCTGGGCGAGGCGGCCTGCGATACCTGCTACGGACGGCTCACGACTGCTGACCCGCGCAACGAGGCGCTGCCCGACCTTGCCATTGGCCGTTTGCCGGTGAAAAGTGCGGCGGAGTTGAGCCAACTGGTCGCCAAGCTGATCGCCTATGAACAAGGCGCTGGGGCAGGAACGTGGCGCAACACCGTCGCGCTGGTGGCCGAAGAACCCGACACGGCGGGCGACTTCTTCGCCGCCGCCGAAGCCGCCGCCGCACTGTTGCCCGCCGACATCCAGGTGCGCCGCGTCTATTATGACCCGACGGGGGCGCGTGGGCCAGCCACGGCATCGCTTGCCAGCGCGGAAACCAGAGCGGCCTTCGAGACGGGCGCCGCCCTCTTGCTTTACCATGGCCATAGCCACCAATGGCAATGGGCGCTAACCGACCCAACTGCAGATCGTTCCTCGCTCCTGGCGCTGTACGACCCAGACAGCATGACCAACGCCACCCGCCTGCCGGTGGTGTTGGCAATGACCTGTCTGAGCAGCGCCTTCCAGACGCCCGCCGTCAGCGGGACGACTATTGACGAACGGCTCGTCTTGGCTACGGGCGGAGCGGTGGCGGTGTGGGGGCCAACCGGCTTCGGGGTCGCCCACGGCCACGATCTGCTTCAGCGTGGCTTTATCGAGGCGCTGCTCGCTGCGCCCAATCGTGCGGCGACCCTTGGTGCGCTAACGCTGGCGGGCTACCGCACCCTCGCGGCCAACGGGAGCGCCAGCGACAGCCTTTTCACCTACACGCTGTTGGGCGATCCCCTGACGACGGTGCGCTTCTCGACGCGCAGCACCGTCGCCCTGCCGATGGTTTGGCGGTAAATTCACAGCACCCACACGAGACTTCGGGCCGTTTGGCCTTCTAAAAGGCTAAAGCGGCCTTTAGTGTTTGTAGTGCAGGCGCGGTGCTTTTAGTCTACAATAACGGCGAAGCCTGCCGCCGGTTGACACTGTGCCCAAGAAGCGCAGAGGCACCATGATCAGCGACCAGTGCGACACGGGGAGCGTATGACGACCAACGAGACGGCCCTGATCTTGGTGCGACTCGACGATAGTACCGATATGGTGATCGCGAAGGTGCTTGGCGCCGGAGTGGCGAACGTGCAGATTTTGGTACCCGATGGGGCAAAGGGGCTGCGAACCGTTGCCGAGACCAACCGCCTCCGCCAAGTAGCCGAGGAGGCGCAGATCGATCTGTCGCTGGTCAGTTCTGATGCGGCAATCATTGGGGCCGCTTGGGTAAGTCGCCTCCAGATTCTGGTGGTCTGCAACACCCATGTGGTGGCTGCTGACTCCGCCCCGCATCCCACTAAACGACCGGCCTCACAACCCAATGATCGCGCCAAGCCCGTAAGTGCGCCACCACCAGCGCCGCAGCCGCCAGCCTCGCCAAGCACGCCGCCCCATGTGCGTTCCCAGACAACACCCAGACAACGAACGGATCACCAATCCCTCCACAACAGCGCCGAGATTCCGCACCATGCGCCCCCACGGCCAAAAGGGCGCGTCTCGAACCGGCCTCGCCCGCGCCGCAATGGCGGGTCTACGCGCTAAGTTATCCCAAGCCGTCCTGGTCGCCCTGTGATCCGTGATGCGTGAACCGTGACCATGCCGCACCCTGAGCGATCACGAATCACGAATCACACGTCACGAATCACACGTCACGAATCACACGTCACGAATCACGAATCACGAATCACACGTCACGAATCACACGTCACGACGGGACAAGTGAGAAGATCTACTTCCCTTAGAGTTCGTGCTCACCGAGGCGGCGCGTGGCGTACGTAAGCTCACGAGCACCAGCGCCGGTACCACGGCCAGTGGTTGCGAGGGCCTCAGCTTCGTGGAGGGCTGCGACAGCCAGGGGGGTTTCGCCGAGGCTGTGCAACTGGGCGGCGGCAGCGCGTAACAGGCGGGAGGCTTGTTGGCTGTCGCCCTGGGCCGCAGCCTCGGCGGCACGTCGTTGGAAGCGGGCGGCACTGGCGCGAGCAGCGGCACTCAAGACGGTAGGTGGCAGCGGAGCGGGTTGCGCCGTGTAATGCACCACCAGGTCAGCGCGGGCGGTAGCCTCGCCGCTACTGGCGATGAGCGCGGCGAGGCGCATCCGTGGCCCACCAGCCACCGCATGTGGCGGCACCGGCGGGGCTAAAAACTCAAGCAACAAGCGCGTGGCAGCCCCGCGCTCAAGATCGCCAAGCCGCAACGTGAGGCGGCGACCCGTGGGATTCGCGGACGACCATTCCAGGGGCGCTAACGCGGGACTGAGACGAGTGGCGTGGCGGAGGATCACCCCACGGGGGAGTTCGAGCGTGAGGGTGAGGGCTTGGGCGCTCACGGCGCGGGCGGCGTCGAGTTCGGCAGCCACGGCGGTGGGAATCTGTTCGGCGTGACGCAGGTAAATCGCCCGCCCGCCGCTCAGGTCGGCCATCCGGGTCAGCAGTTCGTCTTGGAATTCGCCACCAAGCCCGATAGTGCTGACGCTGACCTCCCGGCTCGCGGCTTCGCGAGCTAAGGCGAGGCACACCTCCGGGTCGCGGGTGAAGCCATCAGTGAGCAGGATCAGGCGACTGACGCCAGCGTCGTCACGGCGCAATTCCGCGAGTGCCAAGCTGATCCCGGCGGCGAGGTCGGTCGCCTCACCGAGGCGCAGACCCCGTAATCGGGCGACGCCCGCCACTAACTCGGCGCGGCGCTCACCATCAGCCGCCACCAACAGCAGCGCCTGCTCGGCACACGCGACGAGGCAGAGCCGGTCGGTGCGGTCGAGGCGTTCAACAATGCTGTGGAGCGCCCGGGCGGTGTGATCAAGGGCGCTCGGGGCAGTGGCGCGCACCGCCTCGGGCACGGGGCCAGACAACTGCCAGACCGGCACCCCATCTACCAACACCTCTTGCGCCCCACCTGAGCGCACCAACTCGCGGAACTGTTCCTCATTGACGATGGGAATCCGCATCGAGCGGCTGGCATCGGCGACGACCGCCCAACTGACAGGCATGGCCCCGCCACCGGCATCTGCGGCTAGGGTCACGAGGGCATAGCCAATCTGGGCTTCTGTGCGCGGCGCAAGGGTGAGTTCGGATGGGTAAAGACTAAGGGTGAGGCTCATACGCTTATTATAGCAAGCCTATGGGGGTTGTGAAACGCGGGTCTACCTTCTACCCCTTAACGCCCTGCCCCAGCTTGAGTTGCCCTGTAACCGCTTGCTCAAGGGTTGGGGCGGTAGCGAGTTCGGCGAGGTCAAGGCCCAAGGCGACCAGCGCTTGGGCGACTTCGGGGCGCACCCCGACGAGGATGCAATGCGCCCCGAGGAGCGCCGCCGCCCGGACACCATCAAGCAAGCCACGCGCCCCTTCACTATCGAGCACCGCGACGCCGGTGATGTCCACCAACACCGTTTTGGCGCGCTCGTGTTCAATACCACGGAGCAGCACGCTGATAAACTCGTTGATGCGTGTCCCAACGAAATCGCCGATCAGGGGCAGAATGAGCACCCCGGGCAGCACGGGGATGACGGGGAGCGAAAGGTCGCGCACCGTTGCATCAAGGCGTTCGCGTTGCGCCTGTTCGGCAGCGAGCGCGTCAACGGTTGCCGCCAAACGGGTGCGCTCATGTTCCAACAGCGCCGCACGCCGAGTTAGCTCCGAAATGTCGCGGGCCAGCATAAGCGTGCCACGTCGAACCGCATGCCCATCGCGCACCGGCGTAAGCGTAACCTCAAAGTGGCGCACGCCAAGGTTCAGTTCGATCACGCCGCCAGTGCCACTGACAAGGCGAGCGACCTCGGGGCCAGAACCAGCGCGTTCGAGTTGTTCAACCAGAGGCGCACCAAGGTGCAGCCCTTGGCCCACCGCACTAGGATTGGCGTAGGTGATTTGGCCGGCAGTATCAGCCACCACAATCGCGTCGTGCAAGACATCAAGCGCCATGTCAAGAGCGGCCCGCGTCGGGCGAAAGAGGCGCGTGCCAATAATCGCGTAGCCCAACACAATCAAGATCGGCAGGGTTTGAATCAAGCTAGAGATGCGCGCGAGACTCGATATGCGCCCGACCATGCCAGGAAGCACGATGGCGAAGATGAGCGCGGCGGCGAGGGCGATAATGATGGGCCGATAGGGGCGGTGCTGGTGGTTGAAAAAAGCCATACCGAGGATGCCCAGCGAAACCAGTTGGCCGACGATTGACCCCGCGAGCAGCAAGCCCGCGCCGGGTTGGGCATAGAGCATGCCGTAGGTGTCGTTGTGTTGCACCCCGCCAATGATCAATCCGAAGTGACCGACCGCATCAAGCCCGTACGTGGCGGTACAGACGAGATAGGGCAGCACTATCCAGCGGACGGGCTTGGCCCCCTGCCACCACGCGGGGACGAAAAGGGCGCTGAGCAGCAGCATCAACAGGGTGATGAAGGAGCCAATGCCAATCCCGATGAGACTCAGGGGCACGTAGGCCAAAGCCTCGGATTCAGCTTGGTCACGCAGAATAGTGGCGCTAATGACCACAAGAACGGCAGCGGTCAGGTAAAAGAAGAGCCGTGCAGGCCGGTAGCCCCAGGCCCGTGCGGCCACAAAGGCGGCAAGGGCGACCTCGATGATCAAGACGAGGATCGCCATCAGGGTTGTGAGCATAATAGTGCGTTCTCTCCAAGCTTCGTCTTGGGCAAACTATAGCATGTCTCGCTAACTCTGGCGCAGGGCAGGCGTGCAGGTTTCAGGCAATAGACTAAGTTCGCAGATCTTTGACCGTTTGGGCCAATGCATTATCGAATCCATGCCTGCCATTCGCTTCCATTAAGTATGCAAAGAAGATAACACAGAACCATTTTCGTTGTGTGCTACAATAACTATGGGTGATGTTTGGGGAGCGCAGAAGAAGGAGTCTCTTGATGCCTACGGTAATCATGAATGGCGTTGCGATGGAGGCGAAGCTAGGCGAGCGGCTGATTGACGCGGCTCGACGCAACGGTGCCCATGTCGGCTTTGTCTGCAACGGAGCTGGAATCTGTCAGACGTGCCAGTGCCAAGTGCTGTCCGGGGCCGAGCATCTTAGCCCGGTGAATGCGTTCGAGGAGGCTTGGCTGCCCGCGAGTCGGTTGCATGAAGGGCATCGCCTCGCTTGTGAAACGACCTTCCGTGAGGCTGGCACCATCGAGATACGCACGAAGGCCGAGGATTTGCGCCGCCAAGTGATCGCCGTGATCAAGCCACCCGCCGACTCCAACCCGGTCGCACAACTTGGGCCACTCGTCCAGTACATCGCACGTATGGTCACTGACGAGGTCGCGCACTTCCCTATGAACGCAGTCCAAGCGTTTCAGCACGTCAACCCGAGGGATCTCACTTGGCCGCTGAGGGATCTCAGTCGCTACGTGACCGATGTGTCGCGCGTCGTTACTACCATCTTGGGCGGGGCTACCTCCAGCCCGACCCACGCCTCCGCCCCGCAGGTCATCAAGATCGAAGCACCAGAGAAGACAACCCCTCCGTCAAAGACTCGAGGCTAAAGTGCAACGCCTCAACGGGCGGGTTGCGCTCTAGCACATCAAGTTCCTCCTCTTCAACATGGCGCATTGCATCATGCGCCTGACGGGCCAACTCCGGGTCGAGCCGCAACAGCGCCCGCACTTCGCTTGCGGAGTGGCCCTGGTAGGACACGGTAGCGCAGGTTCCATTGGTTTGCTTCCCAAGCTCGTCGCAACGACTCGGCACGAGTGTACCAGCGCCCCCGCATATGGGGTATCCACGTCCCCGTAGAGGCAAAGCAGCGCTGCCAACACGTCAGGCGGTACCATGCACCGCCGCAGGCGCTGCTTCGCCCCTACATACGCCCCCTCACTGACGTTTCGGCCCCCCGCACTGACGTTTCGGCCCCCCGCACTGACGTTTCGGCCTCCCGCACTGACGTTTCGGCCTCCCGCACTGACGTTTCGGCCTCCCGCACTGACGTTTCGGCCTCCCGCACTGACGTTTCGGCCCCCCGATATGACGTTTCGGCCCCCCGATATGACGTTTCGGCCTCCCGATATGACGTTTCGGCCTCCCGATATGACGTTTCGGCCTCCCGATATGACGTTTCGGC
>CAIRDL010000938.1 GCA_903877345.1 uncultured Oscillochloris sp.
CTGAAGCAGGTTCAATGCGCCCGAAAAAGCGGGCTTGGTAGCCGTAGCCGGAGGCTTTAGCCTCCCGGCGGACGGTGGGGTTGGTGTGACAACGGACTTTGCATCAGCCCTGTGTGGATCAGGGCTGCCTTGCTTTTGTAATCTCCCCCTCTTCCCCTTAGCCCCGCCCCAATGGTATTCTCCTACTCCCCCTGGGAACGGCGTGTCGGGTGTCGCGCCTAGGGGCCGCCCGCCCCGTCTGCGGGTTGTCCACCCAAGGCGTAAGTCGCCGCCGTGCGGTCGCTTACGCCTCGGGTGGTCGTTGCCCCCACGCACGTCATGCATCACGAAGAAAGGCCGTATGAGGTTCCGCTTCACTGGTCGCACCGGACAGCGGGTTAGGCGCAGCTTGGCGCTCTTCGCGTTGTGCCTCGCCGCCACGGCGACCCTGCTCATACCCGCGCTGACGCTGCCCGCTATTCTCGCCGCCGGGGCACTTCTGCTCTGGGATGGTGTAGCGCTCGCGGTTGAACTGCGGGCGCTGGCTGCGACGGTGTTGGTGACTGAGCCTGACGTGAAGCTTGAGGTGGACGAAGGGGCTTGGGGTGAACTGTGCCACGCTTTGAACCGCCTGCTCCAACAACGACGGGCCGAACGCCACCTGCGCCCCATGCTTCCGGCATTGCCTGTTGCTGGTGCCGCCCGCCTCGCCGACCTAAGCTTGCCCCAGGATGGGTGGGCTTGCGCCGTGACGGTGCTGGTGCTTGCTCACCACACGCCGCCCGCTGACCCTATCGCCCAATTGCGAGCCACGGCGTATGCGGCCCTACACCAAGCGCAACTCTACGATGCATTGCTCGCCCGTTGCGGTACTGATATTGTGCTGATTTTCGGAGTGCTTAGTCAGCAAGATGGCGCTGCGGCGCTGCACGGAGCCTACAACGCCGCCCAAGCGCTCAACGCTCTGTGGGCGGCCAATCCACCCGATGCACAGCCGTGGCTCATCCTCACCAGCGGCCAAGGGCGTGCCGTAATCCTCCCCGGTCTTGGCCTCACCGTGCTTGGCCCACCACTTGAGCAAGCCCACGCCCTCCAACGGCTCGCCAGTGCGGCTACGTTGGTCTGCAACGAAACCGCCTATCTTGGCCTCCGCCGCCTGGGTCTTGCCCCGACCCATCCGACCGCACGGCTCCCAGCCCAACGCGATTCCCCTGCTGCTTTTGTGCTTTCTCTTCAAAACAAGTAGCTATCTACCGCGTCAGAATGGCCTAAATCGCTGTATACCCTTGCGCTTTGACCAGCAGCGGCGTATAATGCAGGCAACTATTTGCCCAATTCTCAGTCACCGCTTCGGGTTCCGTCGCTCTGTACTTAAGGACGGCGTATGGAAAAGCTGATGGGGAACGCTACCGGCTCCGACGTACCACCTACGCCTGATTACGCCGAGAATGGCACGGCCCTTGAGGCTGAGGACAAGGCTCTGATGGAGCAGTTCCTCAGCGACCCCGCGCACGATTACCGTAACCTGAAGTATGGGGATACGGTTGACGGCAAGATCATGCGGGTTGACCATGACGAGCTTTTGGTTGATATTGGCTCTAAGGCCGAAGGCATCGTCCCTTCCCGCGAGATGCTCTCCCTTACGCCTGAAGACCGCGCCGCCCTCCAGATTGGCACGCCGTTGCTTGTCTTTGTGGTGCAGTCTGAAGACAAGGAGGGGCGGGCCGTTCTCTCGGTTGATAAGGCCCGCCAAGAACGCAGTTGGCGCACCCTCCAGACTGCCTTCGAGCAGGGCGAGGTCATCCCGGCCCGCGTGGTCAACTATAACAAGGGTGGCCTGCTCGTGAACCTCGAAGGCGTGCGCGGCTTTGTGCCCGCTTCGCAGGTGACGGGGATTAGTCGCGGCCCCGATACCCAGAAGCAGTCGGATATGGCGAAAATGGTCAATACCGATCTGAATTTGAAGGTAATCGAGATTAACCGCACCCGCAATCGCCTGATTCTCTCGGAACGTCAAGCCTTCCAAGAGTCACGCGAGAGCAAGAAGGACGAACTACTCGCCCACATTCAAGAGGGTGACGTGCGAACAGGGGTCGTGAACTCGGTCTGCGATTTCGGGGTCTTCGTGGATATTGGCGGGGCCGATGGGCTCGTCCACCTCTCTGAAATTTCGTGGAGCCGGGTCAAGCATCCGAGTGAGGTGCTTAAGGTGGGCGATACCGTCCAAGTCGCGATCCTGAGCGTGGATAATGAGCGGAAGCGGATTGCGCTGTCCATCAAGCGCACCCAAAACGAACCCTGGACACGGGCCAGTGAGCGCTACCAACTCGGTCAGTTGGTTGAGGGTACGATCACGCAACTGGCTTCGTTTGGGGCTTTTGCCCGCATTGAAGATGGGATCGAAGGTCTGATCCATATTTCCGAGCTGGGCGATGAGCGCATCCAGCATCCGAAAGAGGTCGTCGCGGAGGGTCAGGTGATCAAGGCACGGATCATCCGCATTGACCCCGCCCGTAAGCGTATGGGCCTGAGCCTGCGCCTCCACCATGAAGCCGACGAAACGGACGCCGATCTCCCACCTTTGCCCGAGGCGTAGCTGACCGTCGTTCCCTGGGATAGCGATTTGGAGAAGAGCATGTCTGACCTCTATAGCAAGTTTACGAAACGGGCCAAGCAGGTGCTCCAGCTTGCCCACGAAGAGGCCCGTTCGTTTAACCATCCGTATATTGGGACTGAGCACATCCTCCTCGGCCTTATCCGCGAGAGCGAGGGCATCGCCGCCCGGGTGCTCGAGGATTTGGGGGTCAAGTTGGCCCAAGGGCGCAGCGCGGTCGAGTTCATTGTCGGAATGGGTGAAGGGACGCCGGTTACTGATCAGGAGCTGACGGCCCGCGCTCAAAAGGTGATCAAGTACGCCATTGAGGAGGCGAGCCGCCTCAATCATCACTACATCGGCACCGAACACCTGTTGCTCGGCCTCGTCCGCAACGGCGAGGGCGTCGCGACCGGCGTGCTCGACATTATGGGCGTCAGCCTTGAGCAGGTACGCAACCAAGTGATGCGCGTGCTGCGCCACGGTACGGCAGGCACCGCCGAACAGCGCGCCGGTGCCCCCGGTCAGGCCGCCACGCAGCGCCAGTCGAAGACGCCGTATCTCGATGCGCTCGGCACTGATCTGACGGAAATGGCTGAGGCCGGACGGCTCGATCCGATTATTGGGCGGCAGCACGAGATCGAGCGCGTCATCCAGATCCTTAGTCGCCGCACCAAGAACAATCCCGCCCTGATCGGCGAACCCGGCGTCGGCAAAACCGCCATCGTTGAGGGCTTGGCCCAGCGCATCATCCAGGGCGATGTTCCCGACAGTATCAAGGGCAAGCGCGTTGTTACCCTTGATATGGGGGCGTTGGTGGCGGGTACGAAGTACCGAGGGCAGTTCGAGGAGCGGCTCAAGCGGGTCATTGATGAAATCAAAGAGACGCGCTGCATCCTCTTCATTGATGAATTTCACACCATCATTGGCGCGGGTGGGGCAGAAGGGACGCTCGACGCGGCGAACATCCTCAAGCCAGCC
>CAIRDL010000939.1 GCA_903877345.1 uncultured Oscillochloris sp.
AATTGCAAACAAACCCCAGCGTCAGTGCCAGACTGCCCAACGCCCACCAACCCAAGCCGCCGTGGGCCTTATTGATGCGGTATTGTGCGAAGAGGGCCATGACCTGCAAAAAGCTGATGAGACTCTGGATCAGCGCAAGCAGGTGAAGATTGTCCATACGGCGGGCACCTCCCAACTCGTCTAAGGCATATTTCAGATTGCAGATTTTAGATTGCAGATTTACCGCAACAGACAAGGTTCAGATCAGTTCGACCGTTTTGGCCTACGCAGGCGTTCTGCTGCGCTCGACCTGAAACCTGAAACCTGAAACCTGAAACCTGAAACCTGAAATCTACGGCTCAACCGGATGCCCAGCGGCGCGCCAAGCCTCGAAACCGCCTTCAAGCGCAATGACCTTGGGGTAGCCCAGTTCCATGAAAATCTGGGCACCACGTTGCCCCGATTCGGGGCGCTCGGTGCTGCCATAGGCGACGATCACTGCACCTGCAGGCACATTCTTCAACTGCGTTTCAAGCTCATTAGTCGTAATCGTCAGCGCCCCAGGGATGTGGCCTTTGGTATACGCATCGCCCGCCCGCACATCAATGAAAAGCGCCGTACCCGCGTCAAAGCGCGTACGCGCCTCAGGCAACCCCAACAGCTCGACTGTCGGCCCCGTCGGGTTGAGGCCACCGTGCATTACGCCGGTCGCCTCCGTAGCGGATGCGGCGGCGGGTGCCTCTGCTATTACGGCCCTGGGCGTCGGCGTGGGGCGGGTTAGCAGCACCAGGGCAACCATCCCCACCAAAACAACAAGCCCGCCAAGCAAGGCGGGCAACAACCACGGGCGGGCGGCGCGTTGCGCCGGTTCAGTCTCAGTGTCGGTCGGCATACCCTCGTTCTTTCCCTAACCGTCTCGGTACAAACCGCAGGCATTCTACCATGCCCCTCATGTTATACTGGCGCGACTGTCGCCGCCTCTGTCGTCTGGGTAGCGGCAAATCTACAATCCAAAATCCCGAAGGCTTCCTATGCCCATCGTTGAGGTCGCCCATAACTGCTTCCAAGTGCCACTGCCACTGCCGTTTGCCCTCAACCTCGTCAACTGCTACCTGCTCCGCGACGACGATGGCTGGTCGGTTGTTGATGCGGGTCTGCACACGCCCGCCGGTGAGGCCGCTTGGCGCGCTGCTTTTGCCGCGTTAAACCTTGAACCCCAGACCATCAGGCAGATCGTCCTAACCCATTTCCACCCCGACCACTTCGGCATGGCCGGTTGGCTCCAGAGCCTTAGCGCTGCGCCGGTGCTGCTCGCCCCGCGTGAGCTTGAGCAGGCCAAGGCGATGTGGGGCAAACCGTCCACGTTACTCGACCCGTTGGTGCCCCTGCTGTTGGCGCATGGCTGTCCCGACGCACTCGTCACGACCATCGAGGCTACGGTCGCTGACCTTCGCGCCGCCACCTTCCCGCACCCCACCGTGACGCCGCTGCTCCCTGGCAGCCATGTGCAAATGGGCGGGCGCAGCTTCACGGCCATCCACGCCCCTGGGCACAGCGACGGCCAACTCATTTTCTACGACGCCGACGATCGCTTGCTGCTCAGTGGCGACCATGTGCTGAACAAGATCACGCCCCACATCGGCCTGTGGCCCGGCAGTGAACCCGACCCGTTGGGCCGCTATCTCGCCTCCCTGACGGATCTCGCCACACTGGAGGTGCGTTTGGCGCTACCCGGCCACAAGACTCTGATTGCCGATTGGCTCGGTCGGATCAACGAATTGCAGCACCATCACGCCGAACGTTTGGCAGCGATGCTCACCGCCGTTGAGGCCAGCGCGACCTCCTACGAGGTGGCCTGTACCGTCTTTCCTTTCGCCCGCTTCACTCCGCACGAGCAGCGTTTCGCCATCGCCGAGACCAGCGCCCATCTCGAACGCCTCGTCTTACAAGGTGAGCTTGAGCGCAGCGAAAACCCGGTGGTGCAGTACCACCGGGTCAAGTAGTCTTGTGGGGGATGGGAGTTGGGGATGGGAGGTTGGCTGTGTTCGCCCTGACCCCTGACCCCTGATCCCCGATCCCTGCCTTAGGGCGTCGGACTCGGGTTGTCGCGTACCGGCAAGCCACGCTGGGCAATCAGTTCCATCGCCCGGTCAATCGAAATATGCACCTTCCCCTCAGCGGTGGTGCCATAACTGCCCAACAAGGCGCGGGCTTGGGCTTGGTAGTTAGCAGCATTCGGCCCGTCGAGCGGGGTCACGCTAGGTACGATGGGGAAGCGGCCCGCCCACAGCACGATGAGGCTCACCACCAAAAAGGTGATCAGATACCCGACGATCAGCCGCCGCTCCCGAGGCATCCCCTCCTGGGTTTGCGCCTGGAGTTGGGGCTGAACCTCTGGCTGGGGTTGGGGCTTGTAGTTATTGCTGTAGCGGAAGCTCATGATTAGTGGTGCCCTCCGGCGTGCAGACGCAAGATGTCCATATTTGCGTCGTTGAGCGGCAGCAGCGAAGCCCGCTGCATATTGAACGTCCAGAGCGATAGGAAGACCCCGAAGAGGCCCAACGGTGCTGCATAGTTGGTGAAGGTCGTGTACGCCTCCAACGGCGACGCATGGAACTCCGGCAGGATAATCCAGGAGACATCAATGAAGCGCATCAGCAGGATCAGCACGGCAATGACGGACAAGTAGCTGAGGTTTTGCTTCGGCTTGCGGCCCAACAGCGCGAAGAAAGGTGCAAAGAACGAGCAGCACATCAGGGTCAGGGCGATGAACACCCAGCCGTTGCCAGTACGCCGGACGTACCAAGGCACCGACTCGGCCAGATCAGCCGACCAGATGATCACGTATTGGCCGTAGGAGAGGTACGTCCACAGGATGGTGAAGGCGAGCATTAGCTTGCCGAGGTCGTGAATAGGCTTTACCGGGACGTGCGCCTCGAAGATGGCCGTGCGGCGCACTTGGGTCAGCGCCAAGACGAGGAACGCCAGGGTCGTGAGTCCGGTGTTTTCCATATAATGGGCACCGTACATGGACGAGTACCAGCGAGCGTCCAGCGACATCCCGACATCAAAGGCGAAGAAGGTCACGCTAATCACGAAGAGCGCGATCCCGATGCCGCTGAGCATACGCATGCGCGTTGCGGCGGCGACCGCATTGCCGCCCCGGTCTTGCTGCAACGACCACATGCGGAGCAGCAGTGCGAGGGTACTCCAGATCGTAAAGTAGATCAGCATGCGCCCTGCGAACCAAGCCGGAGTCAACCAAGGCACCTTATGGGCGATCACCGGGACAAACTCGGGGCTACCGGGCGTGACCACCGCCGGGTTGGCCCACTCGTAGACGTAGTGATTCAGGCCAATTGACTGGTTATAGGCGATGAAGACCACTGGCAGGCTGAGGATGAAGAAGATGGGCATGGTCAGTGCCCCAGCCTCAAGCATACGCCGTGTGGTGACGCCCCAAGCCCCGCCGGTGAGGTGCTGGATCATCAAGAAACCCAGGCAACCGAGCGGGAAGGCCATCGAGAAATAGAAGCCGAAGATATACGACTTAGCAAATTGCTCGCGGTTCACGAAGAACCCGAGGGCCAAGAGGGCGAGGCCCAGCACCGCCGCGCCGATGCCGATCAACTGGAGCCGGTTCAGCTGCGGAACCCGTGTCTGAGGGAACGTCGTCGTCGCCATACTCTATCTTTCTAAAAGGCCGGAGCCTAGCGCGTCTGCCGCACCAAGCGCGGAGGCTACTGCCCAAACGTTGCGCGTTGGCCGGAGGGCACGTCGTCGAGCGTAGCGTTCTGGCTCAGTTGCAAGGCCCGGATGTACGCGGCGATAGCCCAACGATCCTCAACCTTGATCCGGGCAGCGTAGGAGAACATCGTCTGGTAGCCGTTGGTGGCCGGGTCGGTGCGATAGATGCCATTGGTGATCGTGACGAAGAAATGGCTCACAGGCACGCTACGGAGGCGCGGTTGGTGGAAGTTGGCCGGAATAACCCCGCCCCGGTTCGCCACTGCGCTCTCACCATTTCCCGCCTCGCCGTGGCAGACCGCGCAGAAAATATTGAACTGCGCCTGCCCCCGTGTCAACAGCGCCTGCGTCACTGGGAAGGGCATCACGTCGGCGGTGGCCCCATTGATGAGGCCGGTGTTCAGATAAGCGTCGGTCTGGGCACCGTTAGCCACGATGGCACCGGGCACATTGGGCCGTGAACCGCGTCCGTCGGCGAAGAAACTACTGGGGTCGTAGGTCTTGTCCTTGGGCTGGTTATACATGTCGAAGTGGCAACCAGCGAGCAAGAGCGCCAACAGGCCCACCCAACCGTGGCGGAAGAGGCGCGTGACCGACCAAGCGTTGCGCGAGCGTAGCGACTGCATCAGAGTGATCCCCTAATGGGCGACCTCAGAGACCTGCGTGGGGCCGAGCATCCGCAGGAACTGTGAGGTCTGAGCACGGTCAAACAGCGGGTCCGTAGCCTCGATACAGAGGAAGAAGCCATCCTGGGAAGCGCGCTCGAAGTTCGGCGCGTTGAACACTGGATGGTACGGCATCGGCAGGCCATTCAAGATGACCATTGAGATCGCGGCGGTGAAAGCGGCGAAGAGGATGCCCAACTCGAAGGTAATCGGGATCATCGCGGGCCAGTTGCTAAGGTTGATCGGACGCCCGCCAATGTTCATCGGCCAGTCAATGACATTTCCAAAGTACTGGATCGAGAAACCTGTCAAGGCTCCCGTAAGCCCCATAATCAGCACGAGGAGCGGCACGCCCGTATTCCCGGGGGCTACCTCCTCGATTACCTCCTCAATGGGGAAGGGCGAGTAGGCATCCATTCTCGCGTAGCCCGCCTGCCTAGCCCGGTGGGCCGCCGCGATCAACGCTTCGGGCGTAGTGAATTCTGCGATAACGCCGTAGATATCGCTGCTTGCTCGGTTACGCATAAATCGTCGCTCCTAGTCCGCGCTCGTGCCATGCGAATGGCCGGCCGCACTCCCGTGATCGGCTGCCCCGTGGCCGTGGCTGGCGGCATGCTCCGCCTTCATATGCAAGCGCACACTCTCCTGATACTGGAACATCCGCATCTCGAAGATGTTGATCATCGGCAGCACACGGATGAAGAGGAAGATCAGGGTGAAGAAGAGGCCGATGGTGCCCAAGTAGAGCGACCAGTCCCAGACGGTCGGGATGTACTTTTCCCACGACGAGGGCAGGAACTCGCGCTCAAGCGAGATGACGATGATGACGTAGCGCTCAAGCCACATGCCAATGCTGATGAAGATCGAGATGATCATCAGGGCCGGGATGTTCTGCCGCACGCGCTTGAACCAAAGGGGTTGAATGGCGATGGCATTGCAGAAGAGCAGGCCGTAGTAGGCCAGCGAACTCGGGCCGTTCAGGCGATTGTAGAGCAGATATTCTTCGTAAATGTTGCCGCTATAGAGCGCGGCCCACACTTCCATAAAGTAGCCGTAGACCACAATCATGCCGGTGGCGAGCATCACCTTGGCCATGACATCAAGATGCCGGACGGTGATGTAGCTCTCGAAGCCGTAGAACTTGCGGATCGGGATCATCAGCAGCAGCACCATCGCAAAGCCCGCGAAGACTGCGCCAGCGACGAAGTAGGGCGGGAAGACCGTCACTTGCCAGCCAGGAACTTGCGAAACGGCGAAGTCGAGGGAGATGATGGAGTGAACCGAGACCACTAGGGGCGTCGAGAGGCCCGCGAGGAGCAGCGAGGCCATCTCGTAGCGGTGCCAGTGGCGGGCCGAACCGCGCCAACCCAGGGCCACAAAGCCGTAGATCCGCTTCACCAACGGGTGTTCCGAGCGGTCGCGCAGCGTGGCAAAGTCGGGGATCAAGCCTACCAGCCAGAAGACCAGCGACACACTCGCATAGGTCGAGATGGCGAAGACGTCCCAATCGAGCGGACTGCGGAAGTTCGGCCACATACCGAGGGTGTTGGGGTACGGGGCCAACCAATAGAAGAGCCAGGGCCGTCCGAGGTGCAAAATCGGGTATTGACCGGCGCAGGCCACAGCGAAGAGGGTCATCGCTTCCGCGAAGCGGTTGATCGAGTTGCGCCAGCCTTGGTTCAGCAGCAGCAGAATGGCGGAGATCAG
>CAIRDL010000940.1 GCA_903877345.1 uncultured Oscillochloris sp.
CCGCACAACCACCGGGACGCTTCGCTGGCGCTCAGCGTGACAAGCACGATGTTTCTCAGGAGCGGAGCGAAGCGTCCCGGTGTGCATCATCATCGCCGGGACGCTTCGCTCAGCGTGACAGGGCGAGTTTTGCGGTATTGCCAAAATCTGCAATCCAAAATCTAAAATCCCCCGCCCTACCGGAAGATCTTCACCCGCCGGTTCGCCTCTTCGCCCCGGCTCTCCGAGTGCAGATTGTAGCGGTCAGCCATCTGATGTTGGAGCTTGCGGATGTAACTGCTCCGTGGGGCCAACTCGACTGCCGCACGCTCGCCGTTCATTACTTGGGTAATCGCCGACTCAACCTCAAGCAGCGCTTCTTCGACCACGTCGCCCTCGTCATTGCGCTGCGGCGCAGACAACGTCTCATCGGTTTCGTGATCGTGCAGGTTGAAGACGTGAGCCAGTTGACGCTCCATCTGCGTAACCGTGTTATTCCGCAGCACATAGACCGGGACGCCTTGCTCCTCGGCTTGTCGCAGGCGTTGGGCACTCTGGCGGTAGTAGTTTTTGAGCGTCATCACCAGGGTGGCGTCCTGCATATCGCGGACAATCACCGCCGGGACGCGCAGGCGCTCAATCGCCGCCTCCAGCCGGTTGCGGCTGACGCCAAAGGGGAAAATGCGCTGCGTTGGCACGCCAAGTTGCGCCGCGCTCTGGTTCCCGTTGCTCGCGCCCCCACTCGGGCGTTCGCGGAGCCGTGGCCCCGCCGTACCCATCAGTTCGCCCGCCCGCGCCGCGCCGCCCCTGGGGTTCAGGCGCTCGCCACCGCGTTGGCTGCCGGGACGCCGCCCCAGGGCCGGGGCGTCAACCACTTCACGCACCACCGGCACCGCCACGACTTGGCCCTCCGCGTCACGCGAACGCGCCTCCGCCGGCGGATTCTCGCCCCGCAAGATGGCATCCACCGCTGCGGCGACATCATCGTAGACCGTCACCTGATCCCAACTCTGGATTTCGACCAAGACCGCGAAGGAAGGCGGCGCTTTGCGCTCCAACACGGTTTTTTGCGTACCACGGCGACGCGCCTCCTCATCGCCCAGCGTCACCGCCTGGATGCCGCCCACCAGATCCGAAAGCGTCGGGTTGACCATCAGGTTGTCGAGCGTATTGCCGTGGGCGGTGCCGACCAGTTGCACGCCCCGTTCGGCAATGGTACGGGCGGCCATCGCCTCAAGTTCCGTCCCGATCTCATCAATCACAATCACTTCGGGCATGTGGTTCTCGACCGCCTCGATCATCACGCCGTGTTGTTCGGCGGGACGCGGCACTTGCATGCGGCGAGCGCGCCCAATGCCGGGATGAGGAATGTCGCCGTCGCCCGCAATTTCGTTCGAGGTGTCCACAATCACCACCCGCTTCCGCAACTCCTCGGCCAGCACGCGGGCCGTTTCGCGCAGCAGCGTCGTCTTGCCGGTACCGGGCTTGCCCAACAGCAGGATGCTTTTCCCGGTCTCAACCAGATCGCGGATAATTGTGACGGTGCCGTAGACCGCCCGGCCCACGCGACAAGTGAGGCCGATCACCACGCCTTTGCGATTGCGGATCGCCGAGATGCGGTGCAGGGTGCGCGGGATGCCCGCCCGATTATCTTCGCCGAACGCGCCGATCTGGGCAATCACCGCCGTAATCTCTTCCAGCGTCACCTCGCGGTCGCTGAGAAAACGCTCCTTATCCCGGTAACGCGCCTCGGGCAAACGCCCCAAATCCATCACGATTTCGAGCAAATCGGCAGGCTCATCTTCACCATTGAGAATTGATGCGGTGATATGAGTCGGCAGCGCGTTGAGCAGCAGTTCAATATCGTTGGTGAAGGCACGTCGTTCAAGCATACAGGTTACGTATCCTCTCTCGGCACGGCGATCCTGGGGGCGGGTGCCCGCAGCTCAAAGCCCGGCTCCCGCGCAGGGACGAGCAAAGAGCGGCGGGCGGGCACGACCATATGTTTGACGAGCAACGCTTGCTCGCCGATGGGCTGGAAGCCGAGATCTTGGGCCGGGGCGAGCAATTCGCCTTGGTATTCGCGGAGGAACAGATAGACGGGCCGGGTATCGTTGAGTTGGGCCAAGCCGAAGCGCAGCACCTCGACCGCAGCGTCGCGGGCCGCAGAGCGAATCAACAGACTGAAGACGTGACCGGCGGAACCACTGGCGAGGCGCAGGTAGGCGACCAAATCGTCAGCTGGGCCGAGCACCCAAGCGGCGCGGTGCGCGCCACTGAGCCAGCGTTGGGTGAGCGGCAAGGCCCAATGGCGGGCGTTCCGCACTTCGGCGTGCTGTACTAGATGCGGGGTAGTCGCCCCATAGAGCTTGTGGATCGCCCAGTGGTCACGGCGCGACTGCACGCGCATCGCCGCCAGGGTGGTGCCCTGATTCCAGTCGGGGCCGGAAAGATGCAGGATGGTCGTGTGGGCAAAGGCTTGAAAACCGATCTGGCGAAAGATCTCACGCAGGTCGGCCTGGAGTCGTGGGGGCGCTGCGTAGAGTCGTTGGACTTGGTGCTGCCCGGCGGTGACGCAGGTTCGTTCGAGCAGCCGATACCAGAGTTCGTAGTCACTGGCACGCCACGCGGTTTGGGGGCCGGTGGAGGCAAGGTAGACAATATCCTGCTCAGGCCGACTGCGACGACCCTGCGCCTGAAGCACCGCGCCCACGCCGCGCTCCTGATAGACCGCCATACTGCGCTCGCGGCCATTCCCCCGGAGCATGCAGCGCAAGGCGAACCACGCGGGCCGATGCACCTGGGCGAGGAGTTCCTCGGTGAAAAGCACCACCTGATGACGCGGCTTGCGCCGGAGTGACCAAAGATCGCCCGGCACGACAGAGCGGATCATAGGCTCAGAAAATAGCGATGCACCCTGGCATCAGCCGTGAGTTCAGGATGAAAGGTAGTCGCCAGGAGTTGGCCTTGGCGTGCCGCGACGATGGCCCCATTCGGCAAACGGGCGAGTACCTCGACACCTTGGCCGACCGCCTCGATCTGTGGCGCACGGATAAAGATGCCGGGCAACGGCCCCGCACCGAAGGCCGGGGCGTCAAGGGGCAGTTCAAAACTAGCGAGTTGGCTACCGTAAGCGTTGCGGCGCACCGTAATGTCCATACTGCCCACAGAGGGTTGGCCGCCCTGCTTTTGGTCAAGGATGGTGCGTGCGAGGAGAATGGCCCCGGCGCAGGTTCCCCAGACAGCCAAATCGCGTCCGGCCCGCGCCCGCAACGGCTCAAGCATGCCATACAGGGCCAAAAGCCGCCCGATGGTGGTGCTCTCGCCCCCAGGAATGATCAGGTGCGTGATGGTAGCAAGTTGGGCAGGCAACCGCACCTCAAGGGGGTCGGTGCCAAGTCGGCGGAGGATTGCGCTATGTTCGCGGAAATCACCCTGGAGGGCGAGGACGCCAACTGTCATGGGAACCACCGACGGGCGGTGCGGGCGAGGTGGTCGCGCCCGCAAGCCCGTGCTGCTACCAACCGCGCTGCGCCAGCAGCTGCTCGGCGGGGATCTTGCTAATCTCGATGCCGACCATCGCCTCGCCCAAGCCCTTGCTCACCCGGGCGATAATTTCGGGATCCTTATAGTGCGTGGTTGCCTCAACAATGGCCCGCGCCCGCTTCGCCGGGTCGCCACTCTTAAAGATGCCCGAGCCGACAAACACCCCATCCACGCCAAGCTGCATCATCAGCGCGGCATCGGCGGGCGTTGCAATGCCACCTGCAGCGAAGTTCACCACCGGCAAACGTCCGGTTGCCGCGACTTGCTGCACCAACGCGTAGGGTGCCTGGATGTTCTTGGCGTAAACAAACAGCTCATCCTCGTCCATACTCTGGAGTTGGCGGATGGCACTGAAGACAGCGCGGGCGTGGCGCACAGCCTCGACCACATTCCCCGTGCCAGCCTCGCCCTTCGTGCGGAGCATCGCGGCACCTTCGGCGATACGGCGCAGCCCCTCGCCCAGATTTTTGCAACCGCACACAAACGGGATCTTGAACTTGTGCTTATTGATGTGATGCTCCTCGTCAGCCGGGGTAAGCACCTCACTCTCGTCAATGTAATCAATGCCGAGGGCTTCAATCACTTGGGCCTCGACGAAATGGCCGATGCGGGCCTTGGCCATCACGGGGATCGTCACCGCCGCCTTGATCGCCACAATCAGGGCCGGATCGCTCATCCGGGCAACGCCGCCCTGGGCGCGAATATCGGCGGGCACCCGTTCGAGGGCCATCACCGCAACGGCCCCGGCCTCCTCGGCGATACGGGCCTGCTCAGGTGTGACCACATCCATGATCACGCCGCCCTTTAACATTTGGGCTAGGCCTACTCTGGTCGTCCAGGTAGACTTTTCCATAACACCACCTCTGTTACTGGACTCCGCTGGCCCCACATGTTTGTGGCAAGCCGCACACATTGCCCAAATATTCTACCATAGGGGCATGGTGCGGGCAATGTGCAGGCTTCCGTGTGCTTGCCTTGCGGTGCAGAAGCCCAAGAAGAGCCGCAGGATGGGGCATCTCTACGCCCTAATGCTCTAGCCGAACCGGGTTGTAGGCCGTGTAGGCCAACCGTGAGAACGCCGCCACAATCGGGGTCATTTCCTCATCGGCCCATTGGTCGCGGCCAGGCACAAGGGGCTGGTAATAGTAGATCGAAAGCACATAGTCGCCTTGGGGTGAGCGCACAATGCCATTGTCGGCTTGCATATCCTCGATCCACCCACTCTTGTGTTCGACGCGGACCCCGGTGGGTATGCCCGCGACCATCCGGGTCTGGTCCTCATTTTGCGCCAACCAGTCAAGCATCGCCTGGCAGCGTTTGGGCTTCAGACGCTCAAACTTGGTGAGCAGCGGCCCCTTCCCGTTCGCACACTGGTCAATCATCTCATACAGGCTCGCCATACTCGCTGGTTCCGCCCGCAGGCAAGCCCCCATCTCGGTGTATGGCTTTTCGCCCACCGGGCCATTGGGGCCACAGTGAAACTTGGGTTTGTAGAGCTTAATGTAGTCAACGGCCTCGAAGGGTATGTAGAGATACGTGTGGCGCAGGCCCAGTTGGGTTTCGAGCAGCGTACTCATCTGGTCGGCACCGATGAAGGCATATTCGGTACCCTCGCCCCCGGCAATAGCGGCAAGCAAGCCATTGGCTGCGAGGTTGTCGCTGTCGCGGATCATAGCGCTGAGCCAGAGGTTTTGCTGTTCGGTGAATTGCGCCAACTTCGTATAAAGATTGAGCATAATCGCCACCTTGATCGTACTCGCTCCAGCGAAAACCGTCCGGTCGTTAAAGCCGATGCCTTCCCCAGAAGCCAGATCAGTCAGGTGGAAACCGACCACGCTGCCGGACGGCAGCCTTTTCGCCAAGGCGATTACTTCGTTGCGGAGTTGCGCAAGGGGCACGCGAGGCACCGTGGGGCTGTGGGCCAACGCAAGGGTGAGCGGTTCGAGCTGCCCAGCGGCAAGGGCGGCACTAATCTGTTTGACGGCAGCATCAGGATCGAGGGTCTGGCCGGGTACGTAGGCAAAGCTCCGCGAAAGCACATCCGTCGTCGTAAGCACGGACAATGTAGCGGTGGAGCCAACCTCGGCGGTGAGTGCGGTGAGGCGTGCGCGCAAAGCGACCGGGTCACAGCTGAGGCGTAAAGGCACGGCCACGGGTGACCCGGCGGCGAGGGCGCGGCCAGCTTCGGCGAGCAATTCATCTACGGGGGCAGTCAGCGCAATCGTCGTGGGCGCAATACTCAGACGGGCCGCACCAGCGCGTAGCTCAAGCGCAGGCAAGTTCGCCAGCTTAGAGCGTACGCGGTCAGACGCCTCCGCAAGAGTCAGCCCAGCCACCGGCACCCCGGCAATCGTTGCATTGGCGAAAAAAATGGTGGGCGGCGGCGTGACAACTGGGGGCCGGGTGGCCGGGGCAGGTGGGGCGGCGCTAGGGGTAGGCGGCGAAAGTTGGGCGGGTGCTGCGGCTGACTCTGGTGTAGCCGGGGTGCAGCCAGCCAGGAAGACCATGCAGAGCAGGGCGATGGCGGCGAGACGTGGCCGGGGCATCGTTCCTCCAAGGGCGTCTAGGCGTCGGGTTCGAGGTAAAACGTCAGCGGATAACCAGCCTCACGGGCGGAATGGTGCGCGTTGTAGACCCGCTCTTGGGCCTCTTCGTAAGGCAAAGTAGTGACGTGGGCGCGGCCCTCTTGGTGGGCGGTCAGCATAACGCCCAACGCCTGATCGGGGGTGAGGCCAAAGAAGACGCGCAACACCAAGACGACAAAGTCCATCGGGGTCACATCGTCATTTTCAACGATCACCCGATACGGTTTCTCAAGATCCTCGCGCTCGGCGACCCTAAAAGTCACACTTGGCAGCACCTTGACATCGGGATCTTGGGTGGTCACACCGGCCCCTCCATGCCGCCGGGCCGTCCGGCGAACACCGGGGGCAGTATAGCATATTGAAGGGGTCTGCTTGCCGTGGGCGCTGTGAAGGCGGAACAAGGAAGGATGGTACAATCCGCCATGACCTAGCCTTTCGCGGATCAGGAACGTGGGGTTGGGTCCTTTAGTCGGCTAAAGCTACGAATTTTCACGAAAAAGCCCGTAGAATTGCTATAGGGAAAATAGATCTTTTTAACTCTTCCGTCGTGGCCCGTCCTGCGTGATTCGTGATCGGTCAGGGCGCGGCCCAGTCACGCAGCACGCATCAAGCGGTGATCGGGACGTTTTATTTTTTCTGCTGCCCTAGGTGCCTTATGCAGTTCCGCATCAACCTTATCCATAAGTTCATTGCTTTTTTGCTCCTCGCTGCGGTCTTCCCCCTGCTCATCGTGGGCGTCGCTGCCTATCAGGTGTCGCGCACCATTGTGCATGCGGAGGCCATCCGCTTTACGCAGAGTCTGGTTGATGCCCAACGCGATTATCTCGACCTTCAGGCGCAACAGATCGCCAGTCTGATGGCGAATCTGTTGAGTGTGCAGGAGATTACCGATGCGTTGGCGAGCGATGCCCAGACCAATGCCTATACCAGCCTCGCCACCCAGGCGCGACTCGGCTACATCCTCAACAGCTACAGCAATCTACAGGGGTTGGTTTCGCTTGATATTTTCACCCTGCGCGGTGCCCACTACCACGTCGGTGACACCCTCGATGTCTCGCAGGTACGCACCGACGTGCTTGAGCGTATCCTCGCAGAGACGCGCATCCACAGCCCCAATGTGGTCTGGGCGGGGATCGAGGAGAACATTAATGCCAGTTCAAACCAGACGCATGTGCTCACCGCAGCGCGCTTGGTGCTGAGTACTAGGCGTGGCTCCACAACCTCCGAGCCGGTCGCGCTCCTGTTGGTCAACTCCAGCGTTGACGAACTCCATACGCATTTCGAGCGAGTTAATCTTGGGACAGGGGCGTCGCTCCTCATCATAGACGCGCAGGGTCGAGCGATGTATCATCCTGACCCGCAGCTGTTGGGTACGACGATTAACCATGACATCCGCGCTGCAATCCAAGGGCCGCAGGGCACTGTGATGGTGGTGATTGACGATCAACCGCTGCTGCTGACGTACAGTACCTCGAGTATGAGCGGGTGGACGGTGCTTAGCTTGGTGCCGCTTGCCACCCTCGACGCCCAAGCCTCGACGATTGGGCTGACGGTGTTGCTCGCCCTCGCAGTGGCCTGTCTCATTGTCGCCCTCACGGCCACCTTCGCCTCGCAGGTGATCGTCATCCCGCTGCGTAATCTCACTCGCCACCTCCAACTGCTTCAGGCGAGCAAGCAAGGTTGGGATACGCCTCTGCCGGTGCATGGCTCCGATGAGGTCGCCGAACTTAGTCGCTGGTTCAACACGTTCCTAGAAACGCTCAGGGCGCGTAATCACGCCGAGGAGGCGCTCCGCGAGAGCGAGGAGCGCTACGCTTTGGCCCTTCAGGGGGCCAACGATGGCATTTGGGATTGGGATCTGCGGACGAATCATGTCCACTATTCGGCGCGTTGGCAGGCGATCCTCGGCTATGCTGACGCTGCACTGCTCACCTCGATTGATGCGTGGCTGGATCAGGTGCATCCAGACGATGTGGCGCTAGTGCGCCAGCAACTTGAAGCCCAGCGCCAAGGGACGACCGCTCTGTTCGAGAGTGAGCATCGCATTTGGCGCTCCGCTGACCAAGGCTATCTCTGGGTATTGGCTCGAGGCATGACCGTTGCCGACGCTCAACAGCGCCCGATGCGTATCGCGGGTTCGCTGACCGACATCAGTAAACGCAAGCAGGTCGAGGCGCAACTACGCCACGAGGCGTTCCACGACGCGCTCACCGGGCTACCGAACCGGGCTTACGTCATGGAGCAAATTGAGCCGCTTCTAGCGTGCGCCCGGGCCACCCACCAACCCTGCGCCGCCCTGTTGTATCTTGACTTCGACCGTTTCAAGTTGATCAATGACAGTCTGGGCCATGCCGCCGGGGATGTCGTGCTACGCATGCTGGCGCAACGCATGACGGCGAACTTGCGCCCGACGGATGTGCTGGCCCGCTTGGGTGGCGACGAGTTTGTACTGCTGTTGAACCAACTCGGCCAGCAAGACGATGTAAAGGCGGTGGCAGCGCGCATCCAGGCGCAACTAGCCTATCCGATGGAGGTACAGGGCCTTGAGGTGACGCTCCACGCCAGCATCGGGGTTGTGCTGATCACCGAAAACTATACCAACGGTGAGGATCTGTTGCGCGATGCCGACACTGCGATGTACGAAGCGAAGGCCAACGGGCGCGCCTGTACAGTGGTCTTTAACCCGGAGATGCACACGCGCACGCTCCAGCGGGTACGCTTGGAGGCGGATCTGCGTCGGGCGATCTCGCGGGACGAGCTGCGGCTACACTATCAGCCGATCCAGAATTTACACACTGGTGCGGTGCAAAGCTTTGAGGCACTCGTACGTTGGCAACACCCAGAGCGCGGCCTCGTCTCGCCGGGTATCTTCATCCCCATTGCCGAAGAGACGGGCCTAATTCAACTGATTGACATGTGGGTACTCCGTACCGCCTGCCACCAACTCAAGTGCTGGCACGACCAAGGCCATGCCAAACTCCGCGTCTCGGTGAACTTGTCCGCCCGCAACTTCCAGACTGACGAACTGCCGCAGATCATCCAGCGGATTCTGCGCGAGGAAGGTATGCAACCAACCGCTATTCAGCTTGAAATTACCGAAAGCGCCGTGATGCTTGACATCGAGCATACCTGTCAACTCCTCGATCAATTGACCGGCCAGGGCATGCGTATTTCCATTGACGACTTCGGCACCCACTACTCGTCGCTGGCCTATTTGAAACGGCTGCCTGCCGACAGCGTGAAGATTGATCGCTCCTTCGTCAATGATGTCACCGCGAGTCACGATGCCGCCGCGATTGTGCATGCGATCATCGCTATCGGGCATATTCTTGGGATGACCGTGATTGCCGAAGGGGTCGAGACGGAGGCGCAGTGTACGTTCCTGCGGGAGCAACAGTGCGACGCGATCCAGGGGTACCTGCTTAGCCCCGCCGTAGAAGCCACGGTAGCTGAACAGATGCTCGTAACCGGCTGGCACCGCCCGCAGACCGTAGGGTAGCAGGGTGGCGTCATGGGTGTGCCGGAATGCCGACCGCTTCCGAATAGGAAAGCCCTCGGTCGTGCGCCTTGAGATCCAGCACACTGCGATTCGGTGCGGTCGTTCGTCGGCTGTTGGCAATCACATAACCCAAGCGCAACCTCCAGAATGGCCCTAGCGTCTCTTAGACAAGGTTTGTGGGTACTTTACTGTCTGGGCAAACGCACCGCGTTCGACTGCGGCAAAGCTGCAAGCTAAAATCTAAAATCTGCCATCAAGAACCCAGGAGGTTAGGATGCGGCGCAGATTGTTCCCAACCGCAGTGTTGGTGCTGCTGATTGCCATGCTGCTCATCTTCGCGTCAGCCCTCGTGCGGGCGCGAGTCGCCCCAACACCAGGCGGCGCGGCACGGGTCACGCAGGTTGAGACGAGTGCCTACCCCGCGATCAGCCTGTATGTCGCCGTGGCCGACGCGAACGGGCAACCACGCCTGGGTCTGCGGCAGAACGATTTTGCCGTGACGGAGGACGATGCGCCGGTGGCGATCACTGCCTTTAGTGGAGCCGGCGCAGGGCAGGTGACGAGCGTTCTGGTGTTGGATCGTTCCGGTAGCATGGCTGACAATGACAAAATTGCGGCGGCGCAGGCTGCAGCTACCGCCTTTGTGGGCTTGCTGCGGCCCAGCGACCGCATCGCCCTCGTCGCTTTCAATGAAGCCGTACAGGTTGCGCAAACGTTCACCGGGGACGCTACCGTCCTGAATCATGCCATTGGCGATCTCGAACCTGATGGCGGTACTGCCCTCTATGATGCCGTCGTGCGCGGGGTCGATCTGTTGCGGAATGAGCCGGGCCGTCGCCTGTTGCTTGTCCTGAGTGATGGCCAAGATATGCGTGAGGCGTCCAATCAGGGCCAGCGGAACTACGGCAGCCAGCACACCCTCGCCGAGGCCATCGCCTACGCCGAAGCCGCCGGTCAGCCGGTGGCGGTGGTGGGCCTGGGGGATCGAGCGAGCGCCGGCAACGCAGGCATTGACGAGACGGTGCTCCAACAAATCGCCACCACGACCGGCGGGCGCTACTTGTACGCCCCGCAGGGCGAGGCGCTGACCGCGCTCTACACCAGTCTGGCGGGCGAGGTGCAGCACGAGTATCAGTTGACCTATGTGAGTCCGCGCCCCTTTTATGATGGGACGCGGCGCGATTTGCGGGTGCAGACGGGGGCCAGCACGGCGGTCGGCGGTTATACCGAGCAGCACCTGATCAATGTGGCAGCCAACCCCTTGGTGGGCGTGGCGCTGTTGGTGCCGTTGGCGGGCCTGTTAGTGCTGCCAGGCATGTGGCGGCGGCGCTTGTCCAGGGGCAATGTGCCACCAGCCGAGGCCGCGCCGACGCCGCCGTTCACCCAGTCCGCACCCCAGATGGACACGGTGCCGGAAACACCCGTGCCCGTTGCGGCGGCGGCAACCATTCTAATGCCCACGTCGCCACCCACGGTTGACGCCACCGCACGGCGCTGCGTGCATTGCAAGGCACCTCTGCGGGCAACGGCCCGTTTTTGTACGAAGTGTGGGACGAACCAACCCCTGGTACCTGCTCCGCCGACCGAACGACGCACCTTCTGTGATATGTGTGGAAGCCCACTCGAACCGGGGGCGAAGTTCTGTCTAAGCTGTGGCGAACGGGTGGGCGAGCGGCGGCAGATTTAAGCCTGGGGGATGGGGGTAGGGGGGGCGGGGGTTGGGGGTCGGGGGTCGGGGTGTATCCGTAAGCGCTCGACCTAAAACCTGAACCCTGATTGGCTGGCGCACGTCTCCTAATGCGCTCGACCTAAAACCTGAACCCCGGCACCTGAAACCTTTTCTCACGGAGCAACGCCATGAATAAAGCCCTGCAAGTCTACTATTCAGCGCTTTTTGGTGCCCTTGGGGGGCTGGTCGGTTGGTGGACGGTCGGCAGCGTGGCAACACAGACATGGGGCGTGTGGGTCGCAGCCCTGTTCGTGGGTAGCGGGCTTGGAGCGACCTTGGGTGCCCTCGTTGCCGCCGCCGATGGGGCGATGGTGAAGAGGAAGCCCGCCCGCGCTCTCCGCGATGGCCTGTTGGGCGGACTGGCGGGCCTCTTTGCGGGTGCCCTCGGCATGCTGGTGGCCCAAGTGGTCTTCCTGGCCCTGCAAGGCGGTTGGGAGGGGCGCACCTTGAGCTGGATGCTGCTCGGCGGGCTGATCGGCGCGGGGGATCTGCTGGTAAGCCGCCGACTCCAACGGGCGCTTTATGCTGCGGTGGGCGGCTTGGCGGGTGGGTTGGTGGGTGGGTTGCTCTACGAGGGCCTGACCCAACTCTTTTTCGCCACCAGTGGGGCCGCGCAAGTCTGGATTGGGGGCCTCGGCCTCGTCATTGTTGGCACCTGCATCGGGGCGCTCATCCCTTTGGCCCGTCAAGTGTTCGCCCGCGCCGAGTTGCGCGTGCTCCGGGGTGAACAGACCGGCTTGGTGCGCGAGGTGACGGATACCGCGACTATCGGGCGTTACGACGGGAATGATCTGTACCTGCCTGACGCGGGGGTCGCTTGGCGGCACGCCGTCGTGCGACGGGTCGGCGCTGGCTTTGAGTTGGCGGTTTTGCCCGCCATTGACGGCACCGCCCAGGTAGGTGAGCAGAGTCTTGGCCCGGGGACAACGCACCCTTTACAAAGCGGCGACCGGATCAGGATCGGAGGGGCCGAACTCGAGTTTGTTGGGCGCTAAGCTCGAGGGAGCGCTCGTTCTTCACGCCCAACGGCGAAACCTGCGGGTTGTATCGATCCTACGCCAAAACCGCCGTGTGCTTACCGTGTGAGCGCTAGGCTTAGCTCCGCTCCATCCGGGCGATCCAGAGTGGCGGGTTCTTAATTTCGTCCAGCGTCGGCAGATGTTCGGCCCGTTCCCACACACGGGCGGCAAAGGCGACGCCACGCGCCGTGGTGACGGCGTTGACGAAGGCTTCACCCTGCTGATACTGGGCGAACTTCAGATCCATGCCGGTGACACGGTTAAAAATCTGCTCGAACAGGGTTTTGGTGGATTGGCGTTGGGCCACGCGCTGCTCGATCTGATCGAAACTAGGCAGGAGGCGCTTCCCGACGGCATTCATGATGTGGTTGCCGTAACCCTCAACCAGCGACATCAGAGCTTGGAGTTGGTCAAAGATGTGGCGCTGCTCCGGGGTGAGCAACAACTCGATCCAGTGCTGGTTTTGCCCCCAGTTCTGGACGATGCGGATGAGCAGTTGCGGCAGGCTCGTGCCGAGACGCTCGAGTTGCGTGTTGAGCAGATCAAAGTATTGCTGGAGCAGGTCACGGAAGTGCTGGCGCACCCATGGGTACGCCTCAAACTCGAAGGCGTGGGTGGCTTCATGGAGGGCGATCCAGAGGCGGAAATCTTCATCGTTGAGGCCGAGCATGCCCTGGACGCGGGCGATGTTCGGCTCAACAAAATAGAGCGCCCCACGCGCTGCCGGATCAGGCGAGAGCAGGCTCAAGTCATACTGGCCAAGGACGCGACGGGCCAGAAAGCCGAGCAGCACGCCCATCTGGGCACCAAGCAACTTGCCATTGAGGTCGCCGAGCAGCAAGGCGACGGTGCTGCGAGCGCTGTTTTGGGCGTACAGATCCTCAATCGGCTGGAAAAGATGCTCGAACGACGTGAAGTTCGCCTCAAGCCACGCCCGCCGGTCGTGGACATACACCCGGTTGATCGGCTCAGGCAACTGGACGCCCAAGTAGGCGGCGATCAGCGGCTCGCTCTGTTTCACCAAACGCATGTACTGTTCACCACGGAACGCTTGGTCACGAATGGGTGCCTGTTCCCATTGCGAAACACGCAGGGCCACCGCACGAGCCTGCGCCCAATCAACGAGGCGTCGAGGGTGCTGTGCCTCACTCCGGGCGCGGTAGGCAATATATTGACGCGCCGCAGCCCCGGCCACAAACCCAACGACCAGGAGTGTGCCAAGGCGGCGCAGATCAGTCCTAACCACGGAAGTATCCTTTCTCACCATAAAGCGCGTAGGGGGAGTGTAGCATGGTGCATGGGCCATGTCCAACGTGGGGGGCGGGGCGGTAGAGCTACGTCGCTATCGTGAAGGGGCGTCAAGACTTGACGCCCCCGCCTCCTGTTGCAGTAAATCTACAATCCGAACAACCCGGTCGCGCCCCGCCAAATCCTGATGAACGCTCACCGTAGCCGTGGGGAAAAGCGCCCGCAACAGGCTCGCCACCAGCGCCCCTTGCCAAGCTCCGATTTCCACCAGCACCGCCCCACCAGGCCGCACATAGTCAGACAGCTGCGCCACCAAGCGCCGATAGATCGCCGCGCCATCCGGCCCGCCATCAAGGGCTACATGCGGCTCGTGCGCGTACACGTTCGGCTCCACCTCGGCCAAAATAGTGTAGGGCGGGTTGCTGACCAACAGATCCACCGGCCCCGGCAGCGGTGCCAATAGGTCGCCGTGGTACAGCCGCACGCGCTCACTCAGTCCGTGGCGCACGACGTTGCGCCGCGCCACTTCTAGCGCCGCCGCCGATACATCGGTCGCGTAGATGGTCGCCGTGGGCAAGTGGCTCGCCAA
>CAIRDL010000941.1 GCA_903877345.1 uncultured Oscillochloris sp.
ACAGGGCTTATCCTGCTCGTTATGGGGCGTCCAGCCGAACAGCGACTCCAACCGCTCCTGCACCTGATCATCAGTGTGAAATGTGCGTAGGATGCGCCCGGCGCGTGCGCGCAACGCACCAGCGAGGCTTGTCCCCGGCAGCACGGGGAGGCCGTCGGCGTTCACGAGGTGGATCACGTCGGGCTGCGTAGCGCCCACCAACAGCGTGCCATCGGCGGCGCGGAGCGGCTGTTCGGCGCGGATGAGTAGCGGGCTGTCCAGCGTAAAGTGGGCCTCGATCCGCACGGCCTTACGCTTATCTGCCATTGCGGGCGACCCGAGGAGCTCGCTGATCGAGCGTAACGGTGTTTCCGGCGGTGAATCAAGGTCAGCGCGCAGCCAGCGCAGCAGGTCGTCCGGCTCGCGCAGGTTGTAGCGGGCGAGCCGCCAGCCATCCTGCACCTGACAGCGCCCGAAGCCGCGTGAGCGCCGTGCGCCCAGCGCGATCTCACCCCGCTCAAGACCCTGGAGGGCGAGGGCGAGGGCATGCGTCAGCGGTGCGCCGTCCTCGGGTAGCAGCAACTCGAAGCGTAGCGGAAAGATCGTCCCTGCTGGCAGCAACTCCAGGTCGTACTTGATCTTAGCGCTGGCGACCCGGCGCTTCGGATCAATCCCCACACCATCGCGGATTTCGACCACCGACTGATCGGCGAGCGCATCATCAACGATCAGAGGACTCTGATGGCCCTCCGGGTCGCGCTTTGTCCCGCCGAAGAGTTGCTGAGCAAGCGAGTTACGCTGCGCCTTTAGCTCAGGCTCTCGGTGACCGTACTCGTGGGCTTGGAGATAGGCGCGCAGCGCACCGGCAAGCGAACTGCCGGGCAGCAGCGGGCGACCGTCCAGCGGATCGCGCTGAAGCACCAGATCGACCACCTCACCACGGTCGCCGTTGCCCATATGGGCAGGCGTGGTCAACAAGAGGTCGCCGGTCAGCACCAAGCGCGTCGTGATCTGTCGTGAATCTTCCCAAGTACTCATGCGGGTCGCTCCTCTTTGCTCTGGCGCTGCTTGCGGTGCAAGCCGGTCAACACCGCTTCAAGCAAGCGCAAGGTAGTGCGGGTGGTCAAGGCGTCATCGGGTTCCGCCTGCACGCCTGCCACCTTCGGCCAGAGATTCGGGCGCAGATTGAGCACAAACCAGACGGCATCCGGTTGGAGGAGTTCATCAAGCCAAGTGAGGAGCGAGCGCCCAGCTAACCGTGCGTTCGCAAATTGCTCCCGTGCGACCGCTTTGAACTGCGCCATGCCTCGATCAATCACTGCGGTGTCGCCATCCTGTCGTGCCTGACGCAGCAACACCCGCAGACGCCCAAGTTGGCTGCTGCGCGGAAGGTTGGTCGTCTGTGGATCATTCACCTGGTCGCGTACATATTTCGTCAAAGTCAATTCGATCGCCTGCTCAAGCAGGCACAGGGCCATGCGCTGGGCGGTGGCTCTGCCCGTAGCCGAGAGCGCGGTGGTCTTGGGGTTCTCGCGGTCAGGTTCATTCTGCTTGCGAACAACGTACGCAGCTTGATCAAGCCACTGAAAGGCGATCCGCCCGTAGCCCTCAGCGCGGCGCTCACCGATCCCGCGCTGCTCCAGGCGGTGCAACTGCTCGACGCTCACCGCTGTGTGCGGGTGAACGGTGAAGTGACTGCCCGCCTTGAGCGCCGCTTGCTGAGGCAGCGGTAGCCGCCAGGTTTGGTTGAAGCCGGACGCCAGGGTCGCCGCGCTGAAGCTACGCGCCGGGTCAAGCCGCACCGCAAAGCCGAGGTACATCGAGAGGATGCGATCATCAATGCGACCGTCCACAACCGGCTGGTAAGCCAAGCAGTCCACTGGTCTGCCGGAGGTATCGCGCAGCAATACGTCGCTGAGCAAGGTGATAGAGAGGGGCTGATTGGCGACGACGGGTTCCAGTTCAGCATCCCCGATCTCGCGCCAGTTGGTTTCGGGCTTAGCCACTTCGATCCGCACCCGACCATAGTTCGCGCTGCGCGAGCGCCCGATCCACGCCTCTTGGTTCTGCAATAGCTGCTGAAGCAGGGCCAGATCGTCGGAAGAATCAATCAGTAGCGCACTGGCGAACCACTGGCCCTCGGCCAGCGCCTCGTACTGGAAGATCGCGCCGCGTCCCGGCAGATC
>CAIRDL010000942.1 GCA_903877345.1 uncultured Oscillochloris sp.
CCACCCACGGGCGCACCATCCTCCAGAATTTCCTCGCTACGATCTACCAAGCGCCCGCTACGTGGCGTCCGACCGCGTTTGTTGCCGAGGCGGTTGAGCAGGTGCGCGAGCGCGTTGGAACCACGGGGCGCGTGCTTTGTGCGCTCTCCGGCGGCGTTGATTCGGCGGTCGCAGCGCTGATCATTCACCGCGCCATTGGCGACCGGCTCACCTGTGTGTTTGTGGATAATGGGCTGCTGCGTCTCGGCGAAGCCGAACAGGTGGTCGCCACCTTCCGCGAACATTTCCATGTGCCCCTGGTCGTCGTTGAGGCCCGCGAGGCGTTTCTGACCGCCTTGGCCGGTGTGGCTGATCCCGAGCAGAAACGCAAAATTATCGGCGAGAAGTTCATCCGTATTTTTGAACATGAAGCCCGCAGCCTTGGTGATGCTCAGTTCTTAGCTCAGGGCACGCTTTATCCCGATGTGATTGAGTCGAGCGCCCCCGACCGGCAGAAGGGCGTGACGATTAAGACGCATCATAATGTCGGCGGGCTGCCAGCCGATATGCGGCTGCAACTGGTCGAGCCGCTCCGCTATATGTTTAAGGATGAAGTGCGGGCGGCGGGCCTCGAGTTGGGCCTGCCCGAAGATTGGGTTTGGCGCCACCCCTTCCCCGGCCCCGGCTTGGCCGTGCGCCTGATCGGCCCGGTCAGCTTTGAACGCCTTGAGACGCTGCGCCAGGCCGATGCGATTTTTATGCACGAACTACGCGCCGCCGGGCTCTATCGGACGACCCAACAGGCGTTTGCGGTGCTGCTCCCCGTGCAGAGCGTCGGCGTGATGGGCGACGGGCGTACCTACGCCGATACCATCGCCCTTCGGGCCGTGACAACTGAGGATTATATGACCGCTGATTGGGCGCGTTTGCCCTACGACTTGCTCGCCAACGTGAGCGGGCGCATTGTCAATGAGGTACCCGGCGTCAATCGAGTCGTCTACGACCTCTCCTCGAAGCCACCGGCGACGATTGAGTGGGAGTAGGGGCCAGGGGGCAGGGGGCAGGGGGCAGGGGGCAGGGGTCAAGGGTCAGGGGGGCAGGTCAAGCGCAGCAGAATGGCTTGCGTGTACTCAAACTGTAAAGCTGCTACGAACCCTGTCTCAACCGGCTAGATCTGCCGAAAAACACGACCCCTGATCCCTGACACCCGACCCCTGATCCCTGACACCCGACCCCTGACACCCGACACCCGACACCTGATCCCTGATCCCTGATCCCTGATCCCTGATCCCCGACCCCTGACACCTATGACACCTGCGACCGCGCCCGCAAAACTCATTCTCTGCGGCGAACATGCCGTGGTTTACGGACGCCCGGCGATTGCGCTGCCGTTGGGGGATGTGCGGGCCAGCGCCGCCGTTGCCTCTGGCCCACCCGGTACTGGCTTGCGCCTGTTGGCCCCCGATCTTGGCGAAGCCTGGGCTGCCACCGCCGCGCCGGATAACCCCCTGAGCGAATTGGCCCTGACGGTCGCCGCCCGCTTCGGCCTCGCCGGGGCCGATCTGACCGTCACGCTTGGTTCGGCCATTCCCATCGCGAGTGGCATGGGCAGCGGAGCGGCGATTGGCACCGCGCTGGTGCGGGCGCTCGCCGCGCACAGCGGCGTTGTCCTTCCGCCCGCCGAGGTGGCTGCCTTGGTCTACGCCAGCGAGCAACGCTTCCACGGTACGCCTAGCGGCATTGATAATACGGTTGTGGCCTACGAACAGGCGATCTGGTACGTTCGCCCGCCAAGCCCCAATCACCACGGGCCGTCTGTGCCCACGCTTGCGCCGATCTGCATAGGTACGCCCCTGATGTTGGTGGTTGGCGATACGGGCGTCCGCAGCGCCACCAAGCTGCCCGTGGGTGCAGTGCGCGCCGCTTGGCAGGCTGACCCTGCGACTTACGAGGCGCACTTCGCGGCGGTGGGCGGCGTGGTGACGCAGGCGCGGGCAGCGCTCGCCAATGGCGAATTGCCGCGTTTGGGCCAGTTGCTCGACGCCAACCAAGCCCTGCTTGAACAGTTGGGCGTCTCGTCGCCCGCTCTTGAGCAACTGGTGGCGGCAGCACGGAGCGCGGGTGCCTTGGGGGCCAAGCTCTCCGGTGCGGGTTGGGGCGGCGTGATGCTCGCGCTGGTCAACGCGACTACCTGCGGCGCGGTTGTGGAAGCGCTACAGGCGGCAGGCGCGACGCGGGTGCTGGTCACGACCGTCGGTGCCGTGACTGATCCCGTATAATGCCGCCATGGCAAGGATCATGGTCGCAATGAGCGGCGGGGTGGACAGTTCTCTCGCCGCTGCACTGTTGCACGAGCAGGGCCACGAGATCGTCGGGGTGACGCTGCACCTCTGGGATGACGATGCAGGTTTGTCCGAAAGCTTGTGCTGTTCGCTGGAGTTGACCGAGAGCGCCCGGCGGGTCTGCGCGCACCTCGGCGTGCCGTACTATGTTTTCAACTACCAGCGCGAGTTTCGCCGCCATGTGATCGAGCCTTTCATCCACGCTTACGCCAATGGCTACACGCCAAACCCGTGCCTTGAGTGCAATCGCACAATTAAGTTTCGGATGTTGCTTGAGCGTGCCCGTACCCTTGGGTTTGCCTATCTTGCCACGGGGCATTATGCCCGCATTCTGGGGGATGGGGATCAGGGGTTGGGGGTCGGGGGTTGGGGATCAGGGATCGGGGATCAGGGATCAGCGGTCAGCGGTCAGCGGTCAGCGGTCAACGGTCAACCGTCGGCCCACCAACTCTGGCGGGCGGTGGATCGCGACAAAGACCAGAGTTACGTGCTGCACATGCTTGGTCAGCAGGAACTGGCGCAGCTCTGTTTCCCCGTGGGTGCGCTGACGAAGCCGCAGGTGCGTGAACTGGCGGCGGCACGCGGTCTTGCCAGCGCGAAACAGCCGGAGAGCCAGGAGATCTGCTTTGTGCCGGGGGGCGATTACCGCGAACTGTTGCGCGAAGCGGCTCCCGCCAGTCTCGTGCCGGGGCCAATTGTTGATGGCGCGGGGCGCGAAATCGGCCAGCACCAAGGGCTGCCGCGCTACACCATTGGGCAGCGGCGCGGGCTTGGCTTGGGCGGCGGCCAACCCTTGTTCGTGGTCGCATTGGACGTGGCGCGGAATGCGTTGGTGGTCGGCCCACGCGAGGCGCTGTTGTGCGATCAGTTTGTGGTGGATCAGGCAAGCTTTGTGGCTGCGGCGTGGCCTAGCGCGCCCTTCACCTGTGAGGTGCAGGTGCGCGCCCATGCCGCGCCCGTCCCCGCTGAGGTGACGCCCTTGGCTGATGGGCGGTTGGACGTGCGGTTGCACGAGCCGCTTAGGGCGCTCACGCCTGGGCAGGCCGCTGTGTGCTACGCCGGTGATCAACTGTTGGGCGGCGGGCGTATTGTGCGCCCCAGCGCCGGGTAAGGCGAGGAGCGTGTCATGTTCAGCGTTGGCCCCGCGACCCTGTTGCTGTTGCTGCTCGCCACGGCGTGCGCGTCGCTGGCCCATGTGCTGCTCGGCCGTCGCTGGCAGCAGTTGCCGATCTTCTGGCTGACCGCCTTCTTTGGCTGCTTGCTGGCCTATGGCTTGGGGTTGCGCTTCCCGCTTGTCCTGCCAAGTCCGGCCGGTGTGCCGGTACTCGAAGCTGTCCTGCTGGCGTGGATTTTGTTGCTGATTGTTTCACGCTTGCGGGTGTGATATAATCGGCGCGGTTGTCAGGCCAGATCAGCGCATTGGAATGCCGCTAGACGCAGGCACTCCGGCGCAGCGCAGAGGGGGTTGTTGTGTGGAAATGGGTCGGGACGGCCATTGCAACGATCTTCATCTTGCTGATCGCCTTTGTCGTCGGTATGTATCTCGCCCCGGTCGGCATCCGTGAGGCGACCCGCGACATCTTCATTATTATCCTCGGCGTCTTCCAACTGCTGACGGTGGTGCTGCTAACGGTGCTGCTGTTTGCGGTGATCTACGCGGTTAATCAGATCAATAAAGTGACGAGCGGCACGGTTTTGCCCAAAATTGACCAAGCGATGCTCAAACTGAACGATGTGCTGGATAGCACACGCACCATTGCCGGCAGCGCCCGCGACTCGGCCAGTACCATCAGCGGTTCAACCTCGTTTGTGACCGAGCGCGTCGTTTCACCTGTGATCCGCGTTTCGAGCCTGCTGATGGGCGTGCGCGCCGCCGCGACTAGCCTAGCCCACCGCAATGCCCCTGAGCAGTCGGAGCCGAAACCGTAGCCGCTGCGCTCGCCCCGCTGCGGAAACGCAGATCGTGTGGTTGTCGGAGCGCGTAGGCGCGTGGTATGATTAGCGGTGGTAGGCGGTGACGTAGCGACGGCGGCTTTCTTGTTTATGCTGGCGGGCTGATGGACGAACAGCGCTTCGCTTATGGCGGACAAGCAGTGCTCGAAGGGGTGATGATGCGTGGTCGTCAGCAGGCGACGGTCGCCGTGCGCTGCCCCGACGGCACAATCGCCCTCAAGCACCTGCCTCTTCCCGGAGCCACCAAAGCGGCATGGCGACGACTGCCGGTGCTGCGCGGGCTCTTCGGTCTGCGGGACGCCCTTGGCATTGGCAAGGCGGCGCTTGATTTTTCAGCCTCAGTGGCGTTTGGAGAGGAGGCGCAACTCTCGCCGTTGGCCCAAGGCACGACGTTTGTGGTGGCTCTCGGTGTGGGTTTGGGCCTCTTCGTGGTGCTACCTTCGGCAGTGGCAAACTTCGCCTATACGCGCTTGGGCACGCCGGTGCTGGCCCGTGAACTGATCGAGGGCGTGATCAATCTGGCCCTTGTGGTGGGCTACATCTACGGGATCAGCCGCCTCCGCGACATTCAGCGCCTCTTCGGTTTCCACGGTGCCGAGCATAAAGTGATTAACGCCTACGAAGCCGGGGCACCACTTACCGTGGAGGCCGTGCGCCCCTTCACACGCATTCACCCGCGCTGCGGCACCAGTTTCCTGGTGATCACGGCCCTGATCGGTTTTCTGATCTTCCTGGCGGTGGCGGGATTACCCTGGTGGCAGCGTCTCGGGGCGCGCATCGTGCTGATCCCACTGGTAGCCGCCGTTGCGCTCGAGTTTCTACGGCTGGCGGCGGCCCATTATCACCGGCCCTGGGTGCGCCGCCTGCTCGCCCCCGCCCTCGCAACGCAGCAACTCACCACCCGTGAGCCCGACGACCTGATGATCGCCACCGCAATCGCCGCTCTTGTCCCCGTGCTCGAGGCCGACGGCGCGGCCCGCACCCCCACGGCAGAGCCTGATCCGACCTGCGTACGTTTCGCGTCGGGTGGCCCCACGGCCCCCGCTCATCCACGTCTGGGCTAACCACCGACGCGGTTTCCGGAGGGCAGAACAATGGCGCTGGTAGGCAATATTCGAGACTTCGGCCTCTCCGACTTTCTTTACTTGGTTGATCGCGGCTATAAAACCGGCGGCCTGCACCTGACCCACGAGCAGGAGATGGCCCTGCTTTTTTTTGACAAGGGCAAACTGGTGATGGCGGCACGGAAGCCCGAGGATCAACAGGCCGACCTGTTGGTGCGGCTCGGCATCATGAGCGCCGATCAGCTTGAGCAGGCCCGCCAACGGTTGGCGACCAGCGACAATGGGATGACCCTGACCCAAGTGATCGTTGATGGGCAACTGGCGAGCAAAGACCAACTCCAGAGCGTCCTCCAGGGTTTTACCGAAGAGTCGGTTTACGGACTGTTCGGCTGGCCCGAAGGCGAGTTTCGTTTTGAGCAGAACCAACGGCCTCCCGCCGATGCGCCGCTTATCCCGACGCCCATTTCGGTGGATCACCTGATCATGGAGGGCGTGCGGCGGATTGACGAGTGGGGCCGGATCAAGGATCGCATCCCTTCCACCGACATGATCGTTCGCTTCCTCGAACAGCCCGGCGAGAAGGCCAAAGGGGTCAAGTTGGCCCCCGAAGAGTGGCGCATCTTTGCCCGGATCAACGGGAAGGACTCGCTGGCCGAAATCGCCCAGAAGACCGGACTTAGCGAGTTCGATGTCTGCCGGATCGTCTATGGCTTCTTGACCGCCGGGCTGGTTGAGGTGCAAAAGAAGCCCAGGCCGCTCAGCCGTGGGCCGCAGGCACCCGACCAACCCAGGGTCAAAAAGAGCCTGGTAACCCGCATCATCAATCGTATCAAAGGCATGTGACACCCGATGGGCTTCAGCCAGGGCACAGCACCATAGCGGAGGGCTGGTGTGCAGACTGTAAAGATGGTGATCAGCGGGGCCGTGAACGCGGGCAAGACCGAGTTCATCAAGGCGATCAGCGAGATCGAGGTCGTCTCGACCGAACGCCGTGCGACCGACGATACCAAGATGATCAAGAAAGAGACCACGGTCGCGATGGACTTTGGGCGCATCGCGATTGCCGACGATTTGGTGTTGCACCTCTTCGGCACCCCCGGACAGAAACGCTTCGATTTCATGTGGGAAATCCTGTCTGAAGGGATGTTGGGCTTGGTCATTTTGGTAGATAGCACGCGCCCCGAGACGTTCCGCGAGACGAATCGGATCATTGACTTCTTCGTCGGCTACCGCGACACAGCCTATGTGATTGCGGCCAATAAGCAGGATCGTCCGAATGCCTGGAGCCCCGATGAGTTGCGGTTGGCCCTACGCCAACCCGCCCATATCAAGGTGCTGCCCTGCGTGGCCTCGGACCGCGAGAGTGTGAAGAATATTTTGCTGGAACTGCTCTACGTGATTCAGGAACGCAGCGAAGATTAGGTGCCTGTTCGGCAACGCAATTGTCTGGGCAATAACCCCCATGTATTCCAGCGCCCCTCTCCGTCACAAGCGGGGAGGGGCGCTCCAAAAGAGACAATACCGCAAAGGGCACGCTGTCACCCTGAGCGAAGCGAAGGGTCCCGGTCGGGATTCTTCGCTTCGCTCCTGAGAAACATCGCGCATGTCACGCTGAGCGCCAGCGAAGCGTCCCGGTGGTCGTGGGGATCCATGCCGGGACCCTTCGCTTCGCTCAGGGTGACAGGGGATGACGTTTCTCCCAACACCACTGGCCGACGGACCATTTAGGACTCAGAATGACAAGACGCCTCACAGTGTTCCTTCTGCGGTATTGCCAAGAAAACTTGTCTAAACCAAGATTGCCACCCCCCTGAGCATGCGACGTAGCGTTAATCTGATCCTTGTAGGCGTGACTCTGGCGCTGGTTGTTCTCGCTGGTGGCACAACAATTTCCGCACCACAGCCCGCAACCGCCGCGATCACCCTCACGGCAGAGGCTCCCGTCGGACAATCTTTTGTCACTCGCGAGGGTGGCCTAAGGGCGATCACCCTCCAGTTGGCCCCCGCCACCAACGGCCCCGGCACCCTCGAACTGAGCCTGCGCGCCAACCCCACTGCGCCCGACGCCTTCGCTACCGCCACCCTGCCGCTCAGCGCCGTCACCACGGCGGGTGCCTACGCCTTCACCCTGCCGCAACCGCAACCCCAGCGCGACTACTACTTCCAAGTCACTGTGCGTGGGGCAGGCGCGGTACAAATGCTCACCACCCCAGCCGATACTTATGTTGATGGGAATCTCTACCTACAGGCGCAAGCCCACACGGGCGATCTGCAATTTCAGCTAAACTATGATCTCCGTGCGCTGGTGGAAACGTGGGCGCGACGAGCCGTTTGGTGGGTGCTGGTGGCCCTCGCGGCACTTTTTCTCTTGGTGCTGCCCGGTTGGGCGCTGCTTGAGCTTGGGTGGGACGGCATGGCGACCCTCCCGTTGTCCACGCGCCTTTGCTTGGCCCTTGGGCTTGGGGTGGCGGTAGCCCCGGCGCTGCTGCTCTGGACACACACGCTTGGGTGGCACCCCGGAGCATGGCACGCCTGGCTTCCTGGCCTCCTCGCCGCCGGGTGGCTGCTCTGGCGGGCCACGCGCCGCCGCGTCGTAAAACCAATCCTGGAGCAACCGGCGGAACGCTGGGCGAGTGTGGCGCTCGCGCTTGTCGCGGCAGCGGTACTGGCGGTGCGACTGGCGCTGCTCAGTCAGATCGAAGTGCCGCTGTGGGGTGACGCCTATCAGCACACCATGATCGCGCAGCTAATCCTCGACCACGGAGGGCTGTTCGACGCTTGGACGCCTTACGTCCCTTATACGACCCTCACCGTGCAGTATGGCTTCCCGACCGTGGCAGCGCTGTTCGCCTGGACGCTGGGCGGGGATGGGGTGGCGGGCACGCTGGTCGCCGGACAGGTGCTGAATGCGGCGGCGGCGCTTAGCCTGTACCCGTTGGCCCGCCGGATGAGTGGTGATCGGCCTTGGGCGGGTGTCGCTGCCGTCCTCGTCGCGGGCTTGCTCTCGCCGTTGCCGGGCTATTATGTGAATTGGGGCCGCTACGCCCAACTCGCGGGCCAGGTTGCACTGCCCACCGTGCTCTGGCTCACATGGGCGCTGCTGGAGGATGCTGAGCGACCGTGGCGGCGGGCGCTGATCCTTGGGGCGGCGGTGGCCGGGATGGCGCTCAGTTACTACCGCATGGCCTTCCTCTATGCGCCTTTTGTCCTGCTGCTGGTGCTGATTATCGTCCTGCCCCAGTGGCGCAAGCAACGCCCATCGGTGCTCCGCAACCTCGGCGGATTGGCGTGCGCTGGTGGGGTGAGCTTCATGCTCCTGCTGCCTTGGGCGCTGCGGGTCGCTGGCAGCAGTCTGGCCGACAAGATCACAGATCCGGTCGCCGCCGCTATGCCGCTGATCGAGGTGGTGCGTGCCGACTACAACACTTGGCTCACAACGCCTACGCTGATGCCTTGGCCGCTGTTGGTGCTTGGGGGTGTGGGTCTCCTGGCGAGCTTGGGGGCGCGGCGGTGGATGCTGGCCGCCTTGCTCCCGTGGACGGCGCTGGTCGCCCTCATCGTGGCGGGTCGCCTGATCGGGCTGCCCGGCGCGAACCTTATGCAGAGTTTCGCCGTCATCATCGCGCTTTACATTCCCATCAGTCTGGTTTGCGGCTGGCTGTTCAGCAGCTTCGCGGCGTGGCTCGCGGCCCATTTCCCCAACGCACCAAGCCTTACCGCCGGAATCGTGGTCGCCCTTACCGTGGCGGGGTTGCCGCAACAAGCGATGATCCTGACGCCAGCCTCGATTCTCGTCACGCGCCCCGATCTCGTGGCGATGCGCTGGATCAACAGCAACACCCCGGTTGATGCGCGCTTTCTCGTAAATGGATTCCGCATCTATGGCGGCACGTCTGCGGTGGGCGCTGATGCGGGGTGGTGGCTGCCTTTGTTGGCGCACCGGGCCAATACGATGCCGCCGCAGTACACGCTGTTGAACGAACTGGCGAATCCACCCGCTTATACGGAACAGGTCGTTGCGCTTGTGGCTACGCTTGAAGGCGGCGCGCTCGGTTCGCCCGTAGGCATTCAGGCGCTTTGTGCAAACGAAATCACCCACGTCTATGTTGGACAGGGCCAAGGGGCGGTCGGGGCAAGTGCCGAGCCGCTGTTCACCGCAGCGACCATCCAGGGCCACCCGGCCTTTAAGCTGCTCTACCAACACGATCTGGTCGCCGTCTATCAGTTTCGCCGGGGCGTCTGCGGGGCAGGAACATGATCCGCCGCAGCGCCAAGGGGCTTGGCAACGGGCTGCTCCTTGTCGCGCCGCTGGTCTGGATTGCGACCGTGCGTTGGCTGGCCGAAGCCCCGCTGTGGTCAGCAGACATGCTGAAACTTGGTGGCCTCATCGCCGTCACGCTGGGCAGCGCGTGGATCGGGACACCCTGCGCTGCCACTGGGCGGGCGTGGCGTTGGCCGTGGCCGAGCGCGGTCGTGGCGGCTCTCGCTGGGCTTGCGGCCCTTTGGTATGGCCTAAGTCAAGCCACGCTCGCCGCCTGGCTGCTAGTCGCCACCGGCTATGTCGGGCTGCTCTGGGCTACGTTGATCGCCACAGCCACCCGACCACGCTGGCTGCGCCTGCTGCTGCCGTTGGTGGCGGCGCTTGTGGCAGGGCTGGCGACGGCAGCGTTGGGGCAGATCGAAAGCCGTTTCGCCGATGAGGAGTTTTTCGTTGCCCTCCAGGCACTGTGTCTCGCCG
>CAIRDL010000943.1 GCA_903877345.1 uncultured Oscillochloris sp.
CGGGTCGAGGTTGTTGTCGGCAACCGCGTAGATCAGCAGTGTCCAGCGCTGATTCCCGACCATGCCGCCGTCGCGGGTGCGAATGATGATCGTCTGCTCGACTGGCAGCGACCAATCGCCCTCGTTGTCCTGCACCGCAAAGCGGATCGTCTGGACGCCCACCGGGAGGTCGGCGGCGGCTTTGGTGAAGTTCGCCGCTGTACTGATCTCCGTGCCATTGATTGTCCAACGGTAGGCGTTGATCACATCGCTGCTGTCAGCATCGGCACCGCGCCCCTCAAAGCTAATCGTATCAACGCCTTGGCGAGCGTCACGGGGCGTGATGCGGCTAATCGTGGCGACGGGGATCGGCACCGAAAGTGACCCGCTCGCTTGGTGTAGTTGGGTATCGGACAAGATTACCCCGCTGGCATCTTCACCGCCAAAGGCGACCAACTCGCCGCGCTCGGTGTCGTAGGCGACGGCCATGTGGGCGCGGGCAGTCAGCGGCGTGGCGGCGATACGCTCGCGCCAGAACGCGCCATTCCATTCCCACGTGTCGCCGCGCACCGCGCCCGTCTCATCGAGCCCACCCGTCACCAGCACCACGCCACGGCTGGGGTCATAGGCTGCGCCGTGCCCAGTGCGCGCCGCAAGCGGTTGCGCCGGGGTGACATTGGCCCACGTCGTGCCATCGTATTCCCACACATCATTCAGCGCGCTGCCGCTCTGCCCGCCGACCAGCACCGCGACGCCCCGACGCTGATCATAGGTGAGCGTGGCCCCGGCGCGGGCGGGCGGTGCATTCAGCGGGCTTCGTTGATACCACGCACTGCCGTCATATTCCCACGTGTCATTCAGGCGGGCGCTGCTGTTTTGCCCGCCGAACAGCACCCAAACGTTGCGGCGCGTGTCGTAGCTCAGACTGTAGTCGGCCCGCGCCGTGGGGCGGTTGGTCGGCGCTTGCAGTTGCCAATCGCTCCCATTCCAGAGCCACGTATCGTCGAGGTAGCCGCCGCCTGCATCTTTGCCGCCAAACATCAGGAGCAGACTGCCGTCGCTGTTGCGGGCGATCTGGTGCGCCTGCCGTGCCAGGGGCATTGTGGCGGGATCGAGCATCAGCCAACGGTTGCCCTGCCAATGGAAGGTGCGCCCGCTGAGGCTGGCGTCCGGGGCACGCCCGCCAAACAGCAAGCTGAAGCCGTCGCGGGTGTAGTCCATTGCCGCCGCCGTGCGTTGGCCGGGGACGTAGCTGTCGTTGGGTTGCTCGTGCCAGGAAGTGCCGTTCCAGAGCCAGGTTGTATTGAGGGTTGACCAAGAGGTGTCGTTCGTGTTGCCAAGAAGCATGAGAAGTTGTTGGTCAGGGATGGCCGTCACTTTAAACGAAACAGGGATGGATTGCCCTGTCGTTAGATCGCGACGTGTCCATGTCCTACCATCCCATTCCCACATGCTCGTCCATACACCATTAACATTGTCTTTGTTTAGCAACACAATCCGCTGACGAGCACTATCGTACGCCATAGGTCCAGATAGCACACTATTAGTATTAGGAATTTGCGTTGATGTCTGCTCTGTCCAGTTCGTCCCATCCCAGGTCATAGTCTTTGGTGAGCTTTTCAGCAGGAAAACCGTTTGCTGGTTTACGGGGTCATAAGCCATGAATGGTGTGTTATTTTCCACTGGCGGAGAGATGGATGGAGTGACGTCTATCCAAGTGGTTCCATCCCATTCCCAGGTATCGTTGAAACGCACCTGGATGTTACTACCTCCAAACAACACTGCACGTTGGCGATGACTATCATACACAATCCCAGCTTGGGTGCGTGGGGAAGGTGAAGCGGTGGGAAAGCGCTCGGCCCAGGTATGTCCATCCCAGATCCAAGTCGTGTTAACAACGCTTCCTATAGATCCGCCAAACATCATGACCTGCTGACGAGCCTCGTCATACACCATCGAAGCCTGCTGCGTACCCGGAGGGTTCGCCGGTGGTGTTCGTGGCGTCCATGTGCTCCCATCCCATTCCCAAGTGCCGCCTTGTCCTGATGCCACGTAGCCGAACAGCATTACGCGCTTGCGGCTCGACTGATAAGCCATCTGGTAATAAAAATGGGTGCTAGGACTCACTTGTGGCGCGCGCTGGTTCCAATCAATCGCGTCTAGTTCCCAGGTTTCGTTAGGGTACGTGGTGGCGGCGGCATCGCTGTAACCGCCCGCGAGTACTACCGCACTGCGGGCGCTGTCGTAGGTGAGCAGAGCATTGGCACGCGGCGGCAGATCCACATTCAGCGCGGCCCACGTGTTGCCGTCGTAGCTCCAGCTATCCTCTAGGGGCTTGTTGGTGGCATCTACGCCGCCGACCAGTACCACCTGTTGACGCACCGAGTCATAGGTCATCGCGTGGCCGTTGCGAGCGGTGGGCGAGTTGAGCGGGAAGGC
>CAIRDL010000944.1 GCA_903877345.1 uncultured Oscillochloris sp.
CACGCATCACGCATCACGCATCACGCATCACGCATCACGCATCACGCATCACGCATCACGCATCACGCATCACGCATCACGCATCACGCATCACGCATCACGCATTACGCATTACACGCACAAGGAGTCTGGCGATGGTGGAAGACGGAAATCGCGCTGAAGGGTTGCGCCAGCTCCAGCAAGGACTAGCGCTTGAGCGGGCCAATCGCACCGAAGAGGCGATCACCTGCTATCGCTTGGCAATTGAGCGTAATCCGCATCTGCGTGAAGCCTACAACGCCCTCGGTTGCTCCTACCAGCGCAGCGGCCTGCTCGCTAAAGCCGCCGACGCCTTTCGTACCGTCACCACGCTTGAGGGCGATTTCTTGGCTTACTTTAACCTGGGCTATGTGCTGGTTGAGCTTGAACATTATGATGAGGCGGTGGCGGCGTTTGCCCAGTGTTTGGTTTTGGCCCCGGATGACGCTGCCACTCATCTTGAGCTAAGTCTCATCCACCTGAGTCGCGGCCAGTACAGCGAAGCCCTCACCCACCTGAAGCTCCCACTTGATAGTTACCCCGAAGATTGGGAGGTTCACAACCTGATGGGGCGCTGTCTGCTTGGTCTGCGCCGCTACGACGAAGCGGTGGCGGCGCTGGGTCGTTCGCTGGGCTTGGCGGGCACACCTTACGCGCAAGCCGAGGTGATTGACAGCCTCAACACGGTTGCACGCCACCGCGAGTTTCGCAGTTTGCATAGTGTGAAGGACCAGTTCTACGCTGAGGATGGCGTGATCTACTTGGGTTCGGCGGCGGACGACGGGCTGCGCGTGAGTGAGGTGCAGGCTTTCCACTTCACCTATGCCGACATCGGCACGACGTTGCAGCGCCTAAACGCCCTCGCCGTCAGCGCGGGGTGGCGCTTCAGTGCGGTCGTCGCCGCCGACACGCTCGCCCGACCGCTCGCCGAGGCGCTTGCCAAGCTCCTGGCGACCCCGCTTCGCACCGCCGAGCAACTGAGCGCCGATGACCGGGTACTGCTCGTGTTTGCGGTCGCCCACGAGGCCGAGGTGCTTTTGCTGACGGTCGAACGGCTGCCTTGCCCGGTCGCTGCCTTCTGTTTGGGCCTCAACTGGATGCGCCACAGCAAGATCCTGCCCGACCTCGTCGGCATTGCCGCCCGGGGCTGTTGTAGTGTGCCTTGGGAGCGTGAGTTGCGGCACTTGCGGGCGGAGGGTGCCCCCGCCGCCGAGGTGATCGCCTGCATCGGCGCGGCGGCGGCGGCAATTAGCGCTGCTGTCTGCGAGACGCCTGTTGACCCCAATCTCGCCCGCCAGATCCGCTACTATACCCGCACGCATCGCCGCATCAATGTCATTGGGCGCTAGGCGCGGTTCAAGCGAGCTTTACCGTCTGGCGATCTCACGCAAAGCCGCAAAGCCGCAAAGAGCATGCGGATTGCTGTATAACTTCAGCTTGCAGCTTTGCCGCAACAGGACGCGGTGTATTGGCCCAAACGGGAAAGTAGCTGCGAACCTTGCTAAAACACTTGTTTCCGTGTATACTCTACACGGAAGCGGTTTTAGTGGCGAGGGGCGTATGATCCGATTGGGCTTTGCGGTACGGGCTGTCGGGCGACCAGGGCTGACGACGGGCAGTGGGCGGGGCACGCCGCCACACCTGAGCATCGCCCTCGCCCGTTTGGCCGATATGCTGGTCTACCTGGGGCAAATCCGGGTCGGTCTCTACCGGGCGGCGCTTGCGTTACCCCCCAACGGCGCTTTTCCCCAATTGGTCGCCTGTGAGGCGCAACTGGAAGCCTTGGCGGCACGCCTCGCCATCCAAGGCGTGCGCGTCACCATTCACTTGCCGCTCAGTCTTTCGCTGGCAGCCGCAGACGAAACTCATGCCGCTGCCGCCATTACCACCATCGAGGCCACGGCAGCCCTGTTGAGCGCCCTCGACGCCGGTCGGCCACCTGGCCCGGTTGAGGGCGTGATGGTCGCCCATCTCGGTACAACTGAGGCGGGAGCCGCTAAACGCTTTGCCGCCCGCTACCACGCGCTCTCGCCCCAAGCCCAGGTACGTTTGGCGCTTGAACATGAAGACGCTGGCCCCAGTCTGGCCCAGATTCTCGCGCTTCACCAGACGTGCGGCGTGCCCGTGGTCTTCGATGCTCTCCACTGGGAATTGCATAACCCCGAAGGGCTGCCGCTGAGTCTGGCCCTCGGACTCGCCCTAGCAACGTGGCCCACCGGCGTGCGCCCCAAAGTCCATTTGAGCAGCGCACGCAGCGAGGCGCATCTGTTGCCTGGGCGTGCTGGTGACCCGCCGCGCATCGTGCCGCCCCGCCCCGGTCAGCATGCCGACTTCATTGCTGCGGGCGACCTCGAACGGCTGCTCCGCGCCGCCCGTGGTCTTCCACCTTTCGACCTTATGCTTGAAGCGAAAGCGGGCGACTTGGCCCTGGCGCGTCTGCGTGCCGAGATCGCCCGCCGGGCACCTGATCTGGCGACTCAGTTGG